>JAOAFW010000176.1 GCA_026416065.1 Fimbriimonadales bacterium | reverse complement strand
GCGCTCCATCACAGTCTCGATGGACTCCACGTTGGGCACGGCGGGCGTATGCACATCGAACACGCCGGGGCCGATCTGCCGCGCGTAGTTGTAATGCTCGAACGCGCTGATTACCTCGCCTTTGGCGCGGGCGGCTTCGATGGTAATCACATCGGCGTCCATCCAGTCGATGTAGCGCAGCACCGTGTTGAAGTCCGAGTAGCACATGTGCGTATGCACCTGCGTTTCGGGTTTTGCACGTGCAGCGAGTTTGAACGCCTGCGCCGCCCAGCGGAAATAGGCATCCCAGTCGGCGCATTTGAGCGGGGCTTTCTCACGATAGGCAGGTTCGTCAATCTGAATAATCGCAATCCCCGCGTTCTCCAGATCGCGCACCTCATCGTTCAGGGCGAGCCCAATCTGGTACGCCACTTGCTCCACAGGAATATCCTCGCGTACATAGCTCCACGCGATGATAGTGACGGGTCCCGTAAGCATCCCTTTCACCGGCTTTTGCGTGAGCGACTGCGCGAAGGCGGTCTCCTTGACGGTCATCGGCTCCGTGCGCGCCACATCGCCGTAGATAATCGGCGGGCGATAGACGCGCGTGCCATACGAGAGCAGCCAGCCCTGTTGCGTAAAGGCAATCCCGTCCATCTTCTCGGCGAAGAACTCCACCATGTCGGTGCGCTCGAACTCGCCGTGCACCAGCACATCCAGCCCCAGCTGCTCCTGGAACTGGATCAGCTCGCGAATCTGGTTCTGGATATAGGTTTCGTACTCTTGCGCGGAGATTTTGCCTGTGCGGTAGGCTTGGCGCATCTGGCGCACTTCGGGGGTCTGCGGGAAGCTGCCGATAGTGGTGGTGGGGAACAGGGGCAACTGGAGACGTTCGCGCTGGCGTTTGTCGCGTTCAGCGTAGGGCAGCGCGCGTTCAAAGTCTTCAGGCTTCAGGTTCGCCACGCGCCCCTGCACCGCCTGTGCGTACCAGTGGTCGGCAGAATGCTGGTAGGCGTTCCACGCGCGGGCGGCGTCGGTCTCGCCTTCGGTCAGCAGCGTTTTGAGCAGGCGGAGTTCCTGCAGCCGCTCTTTGGCGAAGGTGATGCGCTCGCGCAAAGCGGGGTCGAGTTTCGCTTCAGGCTCCACCGTGACGGGCAGGTGCATCAGCGGCGCGGCGTTAGAGAGCCATACCGTCGCGCCCGTTTGCGACTGCAGCGGGCGCACGCGCTCGGCAATCGCCCGCAAATCGGTCTTCCACACATTGCGCCCATCCACCACGCCTGCAACGAGAATCTTGTCGCTGGGGAAGCCGTGCTGCGCGAGGTGGTCATAGTTGCGCCTGCCGTGAACCAAATCTAGCCCGATGCCCGCTATCGGCAGGTCGTAGAGTTGGGGCAGGAAGTCCACGCTATCATAGTAGGTGAACAGCAAAATCGGCGCGTGCTGTCCCAGCGTCTGGTAAGCGGCGCGGATGGCTTGCACATCGGCGTCGGGCACATCCAGAGCGAAGGCGGGTTCGTCGATATGCACATACGCCGCGCCCGCCGCCTTGAGGCTCTGCAGAATCTCAGCATAGACAGGTGTGAGTGTCTCCAGCATCGCAGGCAGCTGCTCCGGCTCCAGCCCGCGACTCAGGCGCAGGAAGGTGTAGGGACCAATCAGACAGGGATAGCCTGAAGGATGTGCCTGATACGCCTGCAGGGGCTTGTTCCAGTGCAGGCGGAACTCGGTCTCAGGCGACAGGCGCGAAACCAAGTAGTGATAGTTCGTATTGAACCACTTGGTCATCGGCAGGGCGTCCGCGCCGCGCGCCAGCTCAAAGTAGGCGTTCAGGTCGGCGGGGTCAATCGGGTAGACGCCCAACATAATCGCGGTATCGAGCATGGCGTCGTATAGGGTCAGCTCGCCGACGGGATAGGCGTCTACGAACTGCGCGTAGGCTGCGATACGGCTCTGCTCCAGCTCGCGGGTGCCCTGCTGCAGTTCCGCTTCGCTCACTTTACCTTGCCAGTAGCTCTCGATTATTTTCTTGAACTCGCGGTTCGCCCCCAAACGGGGATAGCCGTAAGCGTAGGTATGCATCGATTGCCTCCTTAACTAACAGTTATTTCTTCTCACTCCAGGATAGGATTACGCGGGTCTGGTCTTGCTCTTTTGCAGCCGCGATGCCCGCCGTGATTTTGTCGGACTGACCCAGCACCAGCACCTCGTCGCCAGCGTCGGTTTTCTGGGTCATTTTGCTGACCTTCAGGCCACGTTTGTTGAATTCGGCTTCATAAAATTGCGCCACGGTTTCCGGCGTGGCGTTGCCTGCAATTTCCACCTGCATGCCTTTGAAGTCGCCGGTCTGCGTGCGCAGGGTGTTTTTGACGGTAAAACCCTCATAGATGGGTAGCGGGAAATCATCAGGCGCTTGGGTGGTTTCCGTCGGTTTTTGGCTCTCTGGAGCGGGTTTCGGTTCGGCTTTCGGGGCAGGAAGGGGTGGCTCGGTGGGTTGAAGGGCGGTTCCACTGTCGGGCGGCGGCGCGGCGGCAGTAGATTCTTGCTCCTGCTTGGCGCACCCGGTGAGGGCTAAAACGACGGCGCAGAGTATCATCGCGCAACACACTCTCTGTAATCGGCTCCAGTTTCGCATCGGTTTCCTCGCGCGAGGTATAGGATACCTGATGAGAGACCAAGTCGCCTATCCTCCAAAATTGTTGGGATATTCTGTCGTTATATGGTATAACCGCCCTAGAATACTCAAAAATCACCGGAGGTGTCAACATGAAACATTTGACATTGCTCTTGGCGACTGTGCTGTGTGTGGCAATAGCGTTAGCGCAACAGAAGATTGAGGATGACACGCCTTCTGAGCCCGTCCGAAAAACCGAGATTCATGTTCCCAAGATAGCGGTGTATCCGTGGTCGTTCGCCGAGAACGAACGAGGCACCAACGAACAGGCTGTGCGTTCTGTGCAAGACCTGCTGCGTAAATCATTTGAGAATCGCGCGGGGATGGAAATTCTCCCCGAAGCGCGTTGTCGAGCCGCATGGATGCAGCTGGGTAACGAGGACTTTCCCTTAACAGTAGAGGATCCCGGACAGCTACCGCGCCTGCCATCAGCGAAAAAGTTGCTCGACTTTGGCGAGGCGTTAGGGGCGGACTATGTGTGCGCAGGCACGGTGTCCTGGCGCGTGCGTTCCGTCTGGGTTGGGTTAGGACCCAAGACAAAAGCGGAGGCGACCGTGAATGTGATTATCATCGACGTCAAGCGCAGGGAGATTGTGCTGGATGTGCGCGACTTCTCTTCGGGCAGCAACAAGGCGGAGAAGTGGTACGAAACTGCGGGCGCACTCCTGGTTTCGTGGGGGATTACACTGTTCAGCGGTGGTCCCAAGACGCCTCATATGCAGCGTGCTGGCGTGATTGCGGTCGGCGCAGCCATTGAGCCGTTCTTCAGCGCGGCAGGACGCAAGATTGAGTAGCACTTCCTTCGTCGGCGGGACGCCGACGCTACGAACATGCCCGGCGTGGCGTCGGCGTCCCCGCCGCCAACAGTTTCACAGATGCCCCTGCCACCACGCCAGATACTGCTCCAGTCGATGGCGGCGCAAGTCGGGCGGTCCACTGCGCGAGAGACCATGACTCGACTCGGCGGGATAGCGCACATACAGCACTTCCTTGCCCTGTCGCCTGAGCGCGGCGAAGAGTTGATCCGCCTCGCTGATGGGGCAGCGCAGGTCGCCCTCGCTATGTACAATCAGCAGCGGCGTCGTGATGCGCCCCGCGTACGCCAGCGGCGAGCATTCCCAGAGTTTCTGCGGCTCGTCCCAGAAGTTGCCCTGCCAGTAGCGGTTCGGAATCATCGGAAAGTCTGACACGCCCGCCATGCTGACCAGATTCACCACGCTGCGGTCGGTAATCGCGGCTTTGAAGCGGTTCGTGTGCCCCACAATCCAGTTGGTCATATAGCCGCCGTAGCTGCCGCCTGCCACGCCCATGCGCTCGGCGTCCACGAACGGCAGGCTCGCAAGGTAATCGGTCACGGTCATCAGGTCTTTGAAGTCGCGGTTGCCC
>JAOAFW010000033.1 GCA_026416065.1 Fimbriimonadales bacterium | reverse complement strand
TCCCTACGCGCTCACTAAGCTGAGCGTGTGGCTGCCGATTTTTCTGGGTTGGATCGGGCTGTTCGGCTCGGCGACGCTGGCGATGCTCTGTATCAACACGCTGATGCGCCGCCTGTGGACGCAGCAAGAGCGATTGGCGTTTCCCATCATTCAGGTGCCGATGCTGTTGTGTCAGCCACAGTCGCCTCTATGGCGCAGTCGCTATCTGTGGGGCGCGTTCGTCGTGACCTTCGGGATTGGCGTGATTAATGGCTTGCATGCGTTCTTCCCGTGGATCCCGCGCATTAATGTTCGTTTTCTCGCCGCACTGAATGACTACCTGACCACGCCGCCATGGAATCAGGTCGGCTGGATTCCCGTTGGACTGTTTCCCTACATGGCGGCGATTGGGGTGTTCGTACCGAACGATCTGCTTTTTTCCAGTGTGCTGTTTTACTTTGTGCGCAAGGGTATGCAGGTGATTACGGCGGCGATGGGCTATGAGCAGGGTGTGTTTGGTGGGGGGTATCTGGTGCCGCAGCCGCCCTATTTTAGTGAGCAGTCGTGGGGCGCGTTTCTGGGGCTATTCGTGAGCGTTATCTACGCCTCGCGCGGTTATCTGAAGCAGATCTGGAACGAGATTAAGACGGGCGAGAACCCTGAAGCGGGCTATGCGCTCTCGGCGCGCTGGGCGTTTATCGGGCTAATCGTCAGCCTCGCCGTGCTGATTGGACTGGGTGTGGTGGTGGGACTGCCGTGGTGGCTGGTCACGATTTATGTCTCGCTATTTATGGCATTCAGCGTGGTGGTGGCGCGGTTGCGAGCGCAGCTCGGTGCGCCCATCCACGAGATGGCGTTCATGGGACCCCACCAGCTGATGATCGCCTTCACAGGCACGCAGAACCTCACCGAATCCACGATTGCGAAGCTCATGACGACTTTTCACTTTATGAACCGCCTGCACCGCACGCACCCGATGCCCTACCAGCTGGAGTCGATGAAGATGGGCGAGATCGCACGGCTGAACCAGAAATCGCTCTTTTTCGTGATGGCGGCGGCGGTGTTGCTGGGCATCTTTTTGGGCGAGGTGTTCAGTATCAACCGCTTCTATCGCGACGGCGCGCCCGATTGGGGTGGTGGTATGGCGGGCGTGATTACGCAGCTCGCCGATAACCGATATCCCCCTAACGTCACGGCGATTGCCTTCTTCACGGGGGCGTTCAGCTTCGTGCTACTGCTGGATTTTATCCGCTACCGTATTCCCGGGTTCCCCATCCATCCTGCGGGCTACGCGCTCTCGATGAATTTCGGCATCGACTACGTGTGGTTTGGGCTGGGTATCGTATTGCTGATTAAGCTCTTTGTAAACCGCTACTTCGGCTTGCAGGGCTACGAGAAGTTGCGCGCGGTGGCAATCGGCGTGATACTGGGCGAGTTCGCCATCGACATGCCGCTGGCGATTTACCACTTAATTACTGGGCAGGCGGTTTACACGATCTCCATTAATGGGCACCTGGGGTGGAATAACTGAACCGGCGGGAAACCGGGTTCTATGGAACGCCCGCACAGTCGTCCTGCGTGAAGGCGACCTCTACTCCAACCCCTTGTGCGCTCGCTCGATAGCCGTGAGCGCGGCGCGGGCTTTGTTGAGGCACTCCTCGTACTCACGCTCTGGAACCGAGTCCGCTACGATCCCTGCGCCTGCCTGTACATGCGCCACGTTGTCTTTCACCAGAATCGTGCGGATGGTGATGCAGGCGTCCATTTCGTTTGTGTAGCTGAAGTAGCCGACCGCGCCCGCATAAGGTCCGCGCTGCGTTGGCTCCAGCTCATCGATAATCTCCATTGCACGCACCTTCGGTGCGCCCGACACCGTGCCTGCAGGAAAGCACGCTTGCAGCACATCGAAAGCGTCGGCATCGGGGCGGAGTAGCCCCTGCACCTCTGACACGATATGCATTACGTGCGAGTAGCGTTCAATCACCATCAGTTCCGTCGTGCGTACGGTTCCGTACACGCTCACGCGCCCAATGTCATTGCGTCCCAGATCGACCAGCATGATATGCTCAGCACGCTCTTTGGGGTCAGCCAACAGATCCTCGGCGAGGCGAGCGTCCTCGTCGGGTGTTTTGCCGCGCGGGCGCGTGCCAGCAATCGGTCGTGTGAGGGCTTTACCATCCTCCACCGTCGCCAGCACTTCAGGCGAGGCACCAATCAGCGTCGTATCGTCAAACTGCAAGTAGAACATGTACGGCGAGGGGTTGATTGTGCGCAAGGCGCGGTAGAGATAAAAGGGTGGTGTGCTAATCGGCTGGCTGAAGCGTTGCGACAGCACGACCTGAATGCAATCGCCGGCGTGGATATAGTCGACAGTTTTGCGCACAGCAGCTTCGAACGCCGCGCGCGCGATATTCGGTTGGGGGTTTAGTGTGAACTGCGGGTCTTCGTAGCGTGGGGGCGGTGGCAGCGGCGTGCGCAAGCGACGTAAGGTCTCGTCGATACGCGCTATAGCCTGTTGATAGCTACCGTTGGGATTCGCGCTCGGCTCTGGGTTGACTAAAACCGTTATCGTATGTAGCGCGTGGTCAAAGATGAGCAGTACTTCGGGCGCAATCAGGCAGCAGTCGTCCACATGGAGACTGTCTTGGGGGGCGTGGGGCAGGCGTTCAAAAAATCGCACGAGGTCATAACTCAAAAATCCCACCAGCCCTCCCGTGAAACGAGGCAGATTCGGCGATGCCTGATAAGGGTAGCGGCGCAACAGGGCACGAGCGATGTCTAAAGGAGTTTGAGGCGGCGGGATTTCAAATTCGCGCCAGCCTGCGTCTCTCTCCCAAACGCGAGCAGTGCGCCCTTTGGTGCGCAGGACCACCGTCGGCGCAAAGCCGATGTAGGAGTACCGCGCGATTTGCTCGCCACCTGTCACGCTCTCCAACAGAAAAGCGTAGGGTTCCTGCGCCGCGACCTTGTAGAAAGCCGACACAGGTGTTTCCCAATCGGCAAGCGCCACACGATACACAGGGGTCATCCGCCCCTGCTGAGCAATCGTGATATAGTCAGCGAGTTCGGGAACAGTCATCTACGACGCCTTGGGGAACGTTCTTGAGCCATCTGAATACCCCTTGCCGAAGCGCCCTCGACCTGCAGCTGTTCGGGGAGTCCCTTCGTATCAGGGGACATTCATTGGAGCCGGTCAGCGCGCCGGGACGCTCCCGCCATTTGAGGTGTTAATTCAGCAACGCCTCCCACTTTTCTAAGGCAACGGTGATGATGGGCACACTGAGATTATACCCTTCAGGCAGGCGTTAGTGAAACTACAATCCCCTGAGAATCATCTCGATGGCCTCTTTGTGCTTTGTTTCGTCTGAGATGATTTCCTCCAGGTCGTTCACCAGTCCGAAGTCGCCGAGCTGCTCTGCCTGTTCACGGCGTTGCAGGTAGCGCGCGATGGTCTCCTCCTCCGCACGGTGGACATTCAGCAGCATCTGCTTCAGGTCGGTGGCGGGGGGCACCGCCACGGGCGTGGTAATCGGCGTCCCGCCCAGTGCGGCGATTTTGTTCGCCAGATATTCAGCGTGGCGCAGCTCGTCGGGAACCTCACGCATAAAGAACTCCTTCATCTCCTCACGATAGATGCCCGTTACGGTCGCGCCGTAGGTAATGTAGGTGATAATCGCCTGATACTCGTTCGACAGGTCGGTATTCAGTCCCTCAATCAGCTGTTCCTTAATTGACATAGCCAACCTCCAATGGTAGTTTACCCCATCTTTGCAGGGCTTAACCTCGCCTTTACATTCCCATCGTGTATTATCTACGCATGCGCATCACAATCTGGCGTTTTGGGTTTGTAGGGCTGGTGCTGAGTTTTGCCTTGAGCGCGCTGGCGCAGCAGATGGCGACGGGCGTAGTATTCCACGACCGCAACCGCAACGGGATTCGCGACGCAGGCGAGCCGGGCGTGCCGAATGTGCTGGTTTCCAATCAGCGCGAGGTCGTAAAAACCGATGCACAGGGACGCTATCGCCTCTCTGTGGACGATGACACTATCCTGTTCGTGGTCAAGCCGCGCGGGTGGATGACGCCCGTTTCTGAAGAGAATGTGCCTCGTTTTTACTACGTTCACAAGCCGAGTGGCTCGATACCGGTGCGCTACGGGGGCGTCCGCCCAACGGGAGCACTGCCGGCGTCGGTGGATTTTCCTCTCTATCCTCAGCGCGAGTCGGACCGATACAGTGCGTTGATGTTCGGCGACACACAGCCGCGAGACCTGACAGAGGTGTTCTATATCGGGCGTGATGTCGTGCGCGAGCTAATCGGTACGAAAGAAGCGGCGTTTGGTGTGGTGCTGGGCGATGTGCTGTTCGATGACCTGAACCTGTTTCCTGCACTGACGGCGATGATGGGACAGATAGGCGTCCCTATCTACTACGTACTGGGCAACCACGACATCAACTTCGATTCGCCCGATGACCAGCACAGCGACGAGACCTGGCACCGTTACTTCGGACCGAACTATTACGCGTTTCAGTGGGGGCGCACCCACTACCTAGTGCTGGACGACGTGGTGTGGCAGGGCGAGCGTGAGGGACAGCGTGGTCGCTATGTGGCAGGGCTGGGCGAAAAGCAGATTGGGTTCATCCGCAACTATCTGCTCCATGTGAACCGCAACGATTTCGTCGTGTTGCTGATGCACATCCCGATGTGGGAATGGCCCGACGCCGAGCGACGGCAGGTGTTTGAGTTGCTCGCGCCATTCCCGAACACACTTTCGTTCTCAGCGCATACCCACGTGCAGCAGCATCGCTTCTTCGGCGCGGACATGGGCTGGAAAGGGCGGGCACCCCATCACCATATCAATGCCGTGACGGTCTGCGGCAGCTGGTGGACGGGCGCACCCGACCCAGTAGGCATTCCGCACACCACGATGCGTGATGGCACGCCCAACGGCTACCTGTGGCTGGATGTGAACCGGAATCGCTATCGAGTACGCTATCAGGCGGCGCGCCGCCCCGTCGACTACCAGATGCACATCTATACCTTAGATGAAGTTGAAGCCGCTAAAACGGGTGAGACGCCCGTGCTGGTGAACTACTTCTTCGGCTCGCAGTTCTGTACGGTGGAGATGCGTGTTGGTGAGGGCGACTGGGTCCGCCTGCAGCAGGTCATGGACACACCCGACCCCGCCTACGCCACGCTCAAACAGCAGGAGCAGGAGTTCAAACTGCCGGGCAGACCCCTGCCAGGGATTAACCCTGCAGTGCATCTCTGGCGAGCGAACCTGCCGCCGAACCTGCCACGCGGGTTCCACCCGATAGAAGTGCGCGTGCGCAACCTGTTCGGCGATGAGTTCGTTGACCGGCGCGTGATTCGCGTGCGCTGAGGTATCCTGCAGGGAGAATGCAGCTCCAGCGGTTCGAGTTCACGCAAATCCGCATGGGCGTGGACGCGCGGATTGTCGTCTACGCCCCCGATGAGGATAGGGCGGTGCGAGCGTGCCGCGCCGCCTACGCGCGCCTCAGTGCTTTGGAGCAAATCATGAGCGACTACCGCACCGACAGCGAGCTGAACTTGGTCTGTCAGCGCGCCATCGGACGCTGGGTGAAAGTCAGCCCCGAATTATTTTATGTGTTATGGCGTGGGCAGAAGCTGGCGGAGCAAACAGGCGGCGCGTTCGATGTGACCATCGGCGCATTAGTGCGCCTATGGCGCGAAGCGAGACGCACAGGCAAACTGCCCGATGAAGCGACCCTGCGCACGGCGCGAGCGCGTTCAGGCTATTCACTGATGGAACTCAGTTTGCCCCGTCGCGCCGTGCGCCTAAAAGCAGACGGAATGCAGCTCGACCTGGGGGGTATCGCCAAAGGGTATGCGTGCGACTGGGCATTGCGGGTTTTACATAAACATGGGATCACGCGCGCCCTGATCCAGATGGGCGGCGATATCGTAGCAGGCGACGCGCCGCCGGGAGAAAGGGGGTGGCGTGTTGAACTGATGGAGGACGGGACAATCCTGTTATCCAACACTGCCCTGTCTACTTCGGGTAGTACGGAGCAATTTGTGGAGGTTGACGGGGTGCGCTACGCCCATATTATCGACCCCCGTACGGGACTCGGTCTAACCAAACTGGTGCTGGCGCGCGTGCGTGCACGCGACGGAATCACTGCCGATAGCCTCGCCACCGCCGCGGCGGTACTGGGTGAGCCTGACGCAAAGCGTCTGGAGCGATTTTACAGGAACGCTCACATAACTGTTCTGACCCGTGAACTCGTGTAGATAGATCCCCCTAAGAAGAGATTACCCTTCTGTGCTGGGATAGAATGCCCGTCCCTTACAGCACAAATAGGAGAACTGCACCTGCCAATTTGGGGCGATTCCCGATGAGTCGTTCGATGACACCAGAAACCTTTTCTGAATTCCAGCCGTATTCATGCATGTGAACTCCGCGAGAAATGCGTGATTGGGGTGTGAGTAAAAAAATGCCGGGGCTTTTCAGCCCCGGCTATTGGGGGGTGAGTGGTCTGTGTGTGTCAGTAGGGGGATGGTGAAGTCTTCTTGCCGTTCTTCTCCTCAGGCAGTTCCGCCACGAGCGCTTCCGTGGTGAGTAGCATTGAGGCGATGGACGCGGCGTTCTCGAGCGCGGTGCGCGTCCCCTTCGCCGGGTCGATAATGCCCGCCTCGACCATGTTCACGAACTCGCCTGTGGCGGCGTTGTAGCCCTGAGCGTTCGGCAGTTCCTTAACTTTCTCGACGATGACCGAGCCTTCCACGCCCGCGTTGTTGGCGATTTGGCGCAGCGGCTCCTCGAGGGCGCGGCGAATGATGTGCACGCCGATTTTCTCGTCGCCGTCCACCTGCAGGCTGTCGAGGGCTTTGATGGCGTTCACGAGCGTCACACCGCCGCCGGGCACGATACCTTCCTCCAGTGCGGCTTTGGTGGCGTTGATGGCGTCCTCAAAGCGCGCCTTCTTCTCCTTCAGCTCAGTCTCGGTGGCTGCGCCGACTTTGATGACCGCCACGCCACCCGCGAGCTTCGCCAGTCGCTCCTGCAGCTTCTCGCGGTCGTAGTCGGACTCGGTGGTCTCAATCTGCTTGCGGATTTGCTGGATGCGTCCCTGAATCGCTTCGGGCTTGCCCTTGCCGCCGACGATGGTCGTATGCTCCTTCTCGATGACCACCTTCTCGGCGCGTCCGAGCTGATCCAGTTTCACATTCTCCAGCTTGATGCCCAAATCTTCCGTGATGAAGGTACCGCCCGTGAGAATGGCGATGTCTTCCATCATCGCCTTGCGTCGCTCGCCGAAGCCGGGCGCTTTCACAGCGGCGCACTGGAACACGCCACGCAGCTTGTTCACTACCAGCGTTGCCAGTGCCTCGCCCTCCATGTCCTCAGCGACAATTACCAGCGGGCGTCCCGCACGTACAACCTGCTCCAGCACGGGAATCAAATCCTGCGCCGCGCTGATTTTCTTATCATAAAGCAGGATGTACGGCTCTTCCAGCACCGCTTCCATGCGCTCGGGGTCGGTGATGAAGTAGGGCGAGATGTAGCCGCGGTCAAAGCGCATGCCCTCCACCACATCGAGCGTCGTCTCCGTGCCTTTGGATTCCTCGACGGTAATCACGCCGTCTTTGGTGACCTTCTCGATGGCGTCGGCGACGACCGTGCCGATTGTGGCATCGTTCGCGGAAATGGTGGCGACCTGCTCAACAGCCGCGCGCCCTTCAATTTGTGTGGCGGTCTCTTTGATGAAGTTCACAGCAGCCTCGACCGCCTTATCGATGCCGCGCTTGACATACATCGGGTTTGCGCCTGCGGCGACGGCTTTCAGCCCTTCCTTGAAGATAGCTTGCGCCAGCACGGTAGCGGTCGTGGTTCCGTCGCCTGCCACATCGTTGGTCTTGGAGGCGACTTCGCGCACGAGTTGTGCGCCCATGTTCTCAAAGCGGTCCTCTAATTCGATTTCTTTCGCAATTGTTACGCCGTCGTTGATAACGGTCGGGGAACCGAATTTTTTCTCTAAAACGACATTCCTGCCTCGCGGTCCGAGAGTGACCTTAACTGCGTTCGCTATCGTGTCTACGCCTCGCTCCAACGCCTGTCGCGCCTGCTCTGTATATAAGATTTCCTTCGCAGCCATCGCTCGCTATCACCTCCGTGCGCTTAGTTTTCCAAGACAGCTAAGATATCATCCTCGCGTAAAATAATGTATTCCTCGCCACCGATTTTGATCTCTGTGCCGCCATACTTCGAGAAGAGTACCTTATCGCCAACCTTCACTTCGAGAGGGACGACTTTGCCATCGTCCGTAATACGTCCAGTGCCCACCGCCATGACCTCGCCCTCTTGAGGTCGCTCTTTCGCGGTGTCGGGCAGGATAATCCCGCTCTGAGTGGTCTCCTCCGCCGATTTGGGTCGAACCACAACTCGATCGCCAATTGGTTTCAACATCTCCACAACACCTCCTTCTCCGAGAATGAAGGTTTCAGACTGCCATAAATTTAGCACTCGCGAAGGGCGAGTGCTGAACGCGATTTTATTTATACCCTATAGCAACAGGGTTTGTCAAGGGGGGGAGGGGGTGTTTGGGGCAAATTCGGCTGGAATTCTGTATTTTTGCGGGATGTCCCATGATCTCCAGCGCTCTTTCAGTGGTTTTTCAGTGCCTGATTCATTAACGGGTGTGGAGGAAAACAACGATGCATGACCGAGCAACATCCGGAATTTGCTTTAGCTGGCGAGGAGCCTCTCGCCGTGCGTTGCGAAGCGCAGTGACGCTTGCCGTTCTATCTATGGCGAGCCTGACCTCTCTTTTAGCGAACCCATTTAGCGTGACCGTGCGCAGTGGACCTGGGGTGAACTTCATCTCATCCACGGTTTGCGGGCAGCCGTTGCGGTTCGCACCGTTCACCGCAGCGGACTTCAACGCCGCGCAGAACGGTGGTGCGGCAACGGTGGTCACACCCCACGCGGGCTGGATTAACCAGCTGCCTGCCGATCCGCAGGCGCGATGGATTGCCGTGAACGCCAACCGCACGCCCGGCTCGATCCTGTTCGCTCAGCGGTTTTCGTTGCCGTGTCGCCCTATCGAGGGAACCGTCACGCTCACTTTCCACTGGGCGGCGGACGACCGTTTGGGCGACCCCGCAAACGGTCCGAACACCGCAGGCATTTACATTAATGGCGTTGCGCTCCCCATCAGTGGCGGCAACTTCATCAACCAGTCATCTGCAGTCGTGGCTGTGCCCGCTGCGCTCTTGAATGCGGGCGTGAACTGGCTGTTCGTCTATGTGCGCGATGTGCAGTGCGTTGCCAGCGGCGTCATCTACTCTGCTACCATTCGCGGCTTGTGTCCCAGCTGTACGCTGGACAACGAGCAGCCGTGGAACCGATGTTTGCCCTCTACTCCGTCGGCAGTGATTACCTGCGGTCCGCCGACCCCCGTAAACTTCTTAGGCGCACAAAGCGCGGATGACTTCATCGCGAACTACACGGGCGCGGTGAACACAGTGGAGT
>JAOAFW010000209.1 GCA_026416065.1 Fimbriimonadales bacterium | reverse complement strand
CGACGATATAACCTGATAACATAGCAATTTACCTATCAGTAGCACGGACAGTCTTGTCCGTGCGAAGCACTCTCGTAGCGTCGGCGTCCCGCCGACGATGCTTGAGCGAGGACGCTCAAGCCACGATTACTTCTGCGCCGTTTGCGTCTCGCCCTGATACTTGCTGGGGCACTTTACCAGCATATCTTCGGCGTAAAACACGCCGTCCTTGTAGCTGCCGATTGCCACTACTTGCGAAGCGGCTTCAAAGTTATTCGGCTTGCCTTTGGGGTACACGACCTTCACACGCCCCGTATCGTCCACTCCCTCGAAAGTGAGCGTCATCGTCTTGATATCGAACTGAACCGTATTGTGCAGGGGTTTCAGAGGGAGATGCACATGCTGCCCGCGCGTTTCGAGCTGGTTCACCTTCACATAAGGACTGGTGTTCGTTACGAACGCCCGGACGGTGAACGCGATTCCCGCAAGTACCAGCACAAGCGCAACGATACTACCGGGTTTCATAGCGAGGGTATTATACCCCACCAACAGGTTATCGCTGTTGCTCATGATACGGCATAAGCATCTGCCAAGCGTGAACCGATTAGCAAACACACAAAAAATCACTATATAGGAACGAACTCCCCTTCAACCATAGTGCCTGAGTTCCGCCGTGCCGCCATTAGGTAAATCAATTGCGCTCGCGTTGCGGTTCAGGTACTCCGCCAGTGCGCCGCGCAGCCCCCTACACCACGGGTTCTGCGGCGCATCGGTCAGCACCACAATCAGGTAGTCGCGTGCGCGGGTGAGTGCAACATAAAGTTTGCGCAACGATTCGGCTTCCTCGCGCTCATCCGACCATTGACGCATTACGCGAAGTGGGATCGACTCATAGGGGGTGGGATAGTCGGGGCGTACCACCTGCAGCGCCACGATACCCATCGCGGCGTCGATTTCAAGAAGGGTATCCCGAGGACGCGGGCGAAATGCAGTATCCGCCACGAAGACCACAGGGAACTCCAGCCCTTTCGCGCTATGCACGGTATAGAAGCGTACCACATTCGCTGTCTCCTCGTGGGTGGGGGCGTTGCCCTCGCGCTGTTCGAGACGGCTGGTTAGCTCCAGCTGTTGGGCGAACGCGCGGGGGTGAGTGGTCGGCTGCTCCAGCGCCATCGACACAAGTTTGCGCACGTTAGCGACCGCCTGTTTCCCGGTTTCGCCGTACGAAAGGAGCTTCGATTCGTACTGACTTGCCTCCAGCGCCCTTGCTAAGATGGCGCCCACACTCCACTTACCCACACATTCACACAAAGGCAAAAACCACTCGCGGAATACGCGCACCTGCTGTGCGTCGGCGGTGTCTAGATCGCTTTCATCTTCCAGGCAGAGACGCAGCGGCAGCTCAGCGTGTTCGGCGCGTAGGGACAGCAGCGTCAGGGCATCCATGCTCAGTCCGGCGAAGGGTGAGCGCAGCGTGCTGAGCAGCGCGAGCGTATCCTCAGGGTCGCTAAGAGCACGCAGCAGGCTCACCAAATCACGCACCTCGTACTGCGTCCAGTAGCCACGCCCTCCACCTACCACGAAATAGGGTACCTCCAGTTCGCGGAACGCTTGCTCAAACTCCACAATGGGCGTAAACTGATGGAACAACACGGCAAAGTCGCCATAGCGTGCGGGACGTTCCGCGCCCGTCTCGGGGTCATGCACAGTCAGGTTCTGGTGCGCTACCCAGTGATGGATCTGCTCGGCGATGAGGCGCGCCTCTATTAGACTGGCTTCGCGCCGGGGACTGCGTTGAGGCAATCGCCACACCTGCACACGATTCTCAGCACGCGCAGGCACAGCAGGACGCATCGGCAGAAGGTTCAGGAACCGTGCCCCCCACAAATGCCCAAATATCCGCTCCACGAACGCCAGAATATCGGGATGGGAACGGAAGTTCGCCTGCAACGGCACGAGCCGCCCGTTCTCCTGAGCGGTACGCTGTTGCCAACTCTCAAACACGCGCGGGTCGGCATAACGGAAACCGTAAATCGACTGTTGCGCGTCGCCCACCCCCATCAGGTTGCCGCCCGCCGAGAGGATGTCGATAATCTGTGCTTGAAGCCCGTCGATATCTTGGGTCTCATCCACCAGCGTATACTGGAACAGTCGCTGGTAGCGTCGGCGCACGGTCGCCGACTCGCGCAACAACTTGAGCGCGCGGATTTGCATATCATCGAAGTCGAGTGCGCTCTGGCTCTGTTTAAGCTCCTCGTAAGCGTCCAGGTAGGCGACCGTGAGTTCCAGCAAGGCGACCGCGATATGTCGGGCGCGAGTCTCCAGCTCAGGTTCATAGAGGCTGAGTAAACTTTGGAGTTGAATCGCTTTCTCGCGGTCGTTCTGAGCAACCTGTTGGAGAAGCGCGTGCAGGCTTTGCGCGTTTCCCTCGCCTTCCGAAGCGGGGGAAGAGGAGGGCAAGCCAAGCAACCTCTTGGCATAATGGATTGCCATCGTCTCGGCATCGGGATAGTTTTGAATCCATTCTCGCAGGTCGTCGGTGGTAAATCCCTGATGGCGTGTGGAGTCTGCGACGCGCTGCACGAGGTTGAGCAAGGCTTCCAGAGGGTCGCCACGCACACTGTCGAGGTTCAAATAGTCAGCAATCAGGTCAATCAAGGGGTCGGTCTCGAAGTCGCGGGGTTGGCGCAGCAGCGTGGCTAAAGCACGATGGAACGCCTCGCGTTTGAGGTGATTTGCAGCCGGTGCAGGCAGCACACTGGGGTCGGGATCCACACCCGCCTCGAAGGGGTTCTCCTGGAGCAGGCGGCGGCACAGCGCGTGAACCGTGTGGATGTAGGCGTTCTCGATACGGGCGCGGGCGTCATACAGTCCGCGCGCTTCCAGCTTGCGGATGATGCGCATCTTCATCTCGGCAGTGGCGGCGCGGGTGAAGGTGATGGTCAGGATGCGCTCGGGCGTGATGCCACCCTCAGCGACCAGATGCACGAATCGCTCGGTCAGCACGCCCGTTTTACCCGAGCCTGCCCCTGCGACGACGGCTAACAGCCCCTCGCCGTGCGTAATCGCCGCGTGTTGGTCGGGCGTCCAGCGCATGGTGATATAATGTCCCCTCAGAGGTACAATCTTCGGGGAGCTAACTCCTCTTAAACCGCCTCTCGATATCTCCCCAGCTGAGCGTAATCGTGATAGGGCGTCCGTGCGGGCAGAGGTAGGGGTTCTCTGTGCGGGCGAGGTCTTCGATGAGTTTGTACATTTTAGGCAGGCTGAGCGGGTCGCCCGCTTTCACGGCGAGTTTGCACGAGGTGGTAATCCAGATTTGCTCGCGGGCGACAGGCAGGCGTTTACTCACCGAGAGTTCCACCAGTTCATCGACGATGTCG
>JAOAFW010000405.1 GCA_026416065.1 Fimbriimonadales bacterium | reverse complement strand
AGATGTGTATAAGAGACAGGTGCGTAGCGCCCTCGTAGTAGCTCAGCTGGTTCTGTCCTGCAACCCCATGATACCCCGTAATCGCGATAAAGTAGTCGCCTGTGGTAGTAGCTTGCCAGCGGATGGCGGAGCCGAAACCAGGGCTGCCGCCGCCGGCAGCATCGTCGTTCCACACGATCGCCTGATTGCCCGTCGCGTCAAATAGCGCCATCACCGTGTCAGGCGAGAAGTAGTTCTGGGCGATGGGAAAGGTAATCGCCGTCAGATAATCGCCCGCATTCAGGCGAATCTTGAAGAAGTCGCTGTCGTTCTGGGTCAGGTTCAGCACGCCCACATCCGCAAACGGCGGCGTGTTGCGCAGGTTGTAAATAACCGTATCCGCCGTGGCGCGCGTGTTGTTCGGTTCCGTCTCGCTGAAAAGCGCAAAGGCGTTCACGCTCATCAACGCGCTCAGGGCAACGATAGCCAGTCGCTTCATAGTCCATATCCTCCTTTCCGGGTGTCCCGGTGCTGCCAGCGCAGGGGGCAACCTGCGCTGGGTATATTATAGCACAGTTTTTGCTCATGTGTCAAGTGCCGACAGTGCACCACGGGTAAAAACCCGTAAAATTGCGAGTTCAACGTACAGCGCCAGCAAAGGCACGCTCAGTTCTAATCGTCATAGTAGTAATGTCCGCGTCCGTGAAGTAGGCGTATCGGACCGCCCAGCGCCTTGACGGTGAGAAACCCCGCCACGAAGCCTCCGATATGCGCCAGATATGCCACACCAGGGTTATAGACCAGGAACTGCGATACGAACCAGAAAATCAAGAAGAAGATAGCGGGCACTTCCACGAAGGTGATAATCACAAACAGCAGCACACAGTCGATACGCGCGTGGGGAAAGAGCAACATGTATGCCCCCATCACACCGGCGATGGCGCCGCTCGCGCCCACCACAGGAATTGGCGATGCCCAATTGAACAGAATATGTGAGAAGGCAGCGACCACGCCCCAGAACAGATAGAGCAGCAGATACCGAAAATGTCCCAGCGCGTCTTCCACATTATTGCCAAATATCCATAACGACCACATGTTGCCAATGATGTGCAAGTAGCCCCCGTGCAGAAACATACTGGTAAATAGGGTCAGCCAAGGATTGATCACGGGCTCGGTACGTGCGCCGGCTTCCATCTGCCAGAAACGCGCCATGGGCGATAAATCCGCCCCTGTAATCTCGTACGGAATCGCCGCATAGAAGTAAGTTACGCGCGGGTCGAGCAGCTGGATGATGAATACGATTACATTCACCACAATCAGCCCGACCGTCACGAACGGGAACCGATGCGACGGATTATGGTCGCGAATGGGCAGCAGCACGGGACAGTGATTCGGCAGGGGGCGCACCTTTCCTGCCTGCAGGATAATTGCGTGGATGGGTGTATAGTGTCGGTGTGCGCAGCGTTCATCTGCTGTTCATCGCGATAGTGGGGCTGCACGCCTATCTTCTCCGCCTGCGTGCGCCGTATGTGGCGGATGACTATTTTATCTTTTATCGCTTGCAGCAGGGGGGCGCCTTCGGGTTCGCCAGCCAGCCGCCGACGAGTTTTTTTCGCCCGTTTATCTCGCTGCATTACTATCTGGATTACCTTGTGGGGATGTCGCCGGTGTTTTCACATCTGGTGAACGTGTTCTGGCACACAGCGTGTGGCTTGCTGGTGTACGCGCTCGCCTATCGGCTGCTGGTGCGCTGGGGATGGCGATGGCAGCAGGCGCAGTGGGCGGCGTTCACGGGAGCACTGTTGTTTACCGCGCTGCCGGCGAATGTGGAGGCGGTCGCGTGGTTCGCGTCACGGGCGGATATGGTCGCGACGGCGGGCGCATTGGGTGCGTTGCTGCTGCTCATGCACTTCCAAAAGGATCGACGCTGGGGAGTGTATCTCAGCGCGTTGCTCTGCTTCACGGTTGGACTGTTCTGCAAGGAGTCATTGCTCAGTTTTCCAATAATGGCGTGGCTTTGGCTGCGCTATTTAGGTGTGGAGCGCGCGGGTCGGCTCGCTGCGCCGTTTCTTGGCGTGCTGCTGGTCTATCTGGTTGCACGCACCCTCGTGGTGGGCGGTGTGGGCGCGTATCCCGAAGCATGGGGGACGCTACAACGCCCTTGGATGCTTGTTGTGAACTTGCTTGCCTATCTGTTTCAGATGGGCATACCCGCGATTTTTTATGGGTTGGGACGCGACCTTTGGGACACGCTACTGTGGGGCGCGTGGCTGGCGGGCGCGGGTTGCCTCTTCTTTGTCTGGCGTACCTTGCCTGAGCGGTCGCTTCAAGTGGACGGGCGTCTCTTGGTGGGATTTGTGCTGCTGGCATTACTTCCTGTGCTGATTTTCAAGCCCTCGCCGCTCTATTTTCTGAACAGTCGCTATTCGTATTTAGCGTCAGCGTTTGGGGCGGTGGGTGTTGGAGCCTTTCTGGCGCAACTGAGGCGGCAGAGCGGCTGGGCGCGGGGCGCGCTTGCCTTGTTGCTTGCGGCTTACTATTTGGGGACGCTGCGTCAGGTGGATGCGTGGCGCGTGGCGGGCGAGATAGCGCGTCGTAGTGTTCTCTCGTTGCAGCGCGCCCCTGCAGACCAGCCTTTGCTGATTCTGAGCCTGCCTGACCACTTCCACGGTGCGTATATCTGGCGGGCTGGATTCCACGAGGGTGTCGCCGTACTGCTCCCCGAACGCGCGAACCAGCCCCTCTATGTCGCCAGCCGTTTCACCATGCGCCTGAGAACCAATACAGCGGTGCAGTATGCTAACGGCGTGGCGACGCTCTCCAGTTCGAACGACATCTTCCTGCCACCCGAAGGTGTCCGCACACCGCCCGGCGACGAACCCATCGTGTTGCCGGATAAACTGGTGATTCACTGGTCGCTAATTCAGCAACACACGCTGCTGGGGTACGAGGCAGGGCAGTTTCTGATACCGGAGCCACAGGAGGTACAATCCCCCCGTGCGCGGCGAGATTGAGCAGAGCTTGGCGCAGACCTACAGGCGACTGACCTACGCCAGCGCGCTGGTGATGGCGGTCGGCTGGATATGGCATTTGATTCGAGGCGACCGCACGAACTGGCTAATTGATGCCGGTGTGGGGCTGCTACTGTTGACGCCCTTGCTCGCGCTGGCACATCTGGCGTGGCTGGCGAAGGAGCGCGACAGCCTGGCAGCGCGCTACAGCTGGATTGCGCTGGCGCTGCTTGGGATGGCTGTGGTGCTGGGGCTTTTGATACAGCGACTCCGATGAACCTCTCCGAATCGTTGCGGCGGGAACTGGAACAGATTGCGGGCGCGGAGGCAGTGATTACCGACCCCGTGCATCTGCTCGCTTACGATTGTGACGCCTACACGATCGAGAAAGCCCTGCCAACGGTGGTTGTGTTGCCGCAGACGACGGAGCAAGTCGCCGCGATTGCGAAGCTGGCGAATCGTGAAAAGCTGCCAATTACGCCGCGCGGGGCAGGCACGGGACTGTCAGGCGGCGCACTGGCTGTGAACGGCGGGATCGTGGTCGGCTTCAGTCGTATGAATCGGATTTTGTGGGTGGATAGGCGCAACCGTCGCCTGCGGGCGCAGGCGGGCGCAGTGAACTATCAGCTGACCAAAGTTGTGCAACACGAGAACCTCCACTTCGCACCCGATCCTTCTTCGCAAGGCGCGTGTACCATCGGGGGCAATGTAGCGGAGAACTCCGGGGGACCCCACACATTAAAATATGGAGTCACGGTAAACCACATCACGGGGTTGCAGGTGGTACTGCCCGACGGCGCGATTGCGGAGCTGGGCGGCGTGGAAGATGAGCCGTTCGGGTACGACCTGGTGGGGCTAATCACGGGCAGTGAGGGCACTTTGGCGATTGTGACGGAGGTTGTCGCACGCCTGACGCCTAATCCGCAAGGAGTGCGCACGCTGCTGGCAGTGTTTGAAACGCTCGAGGACGCCAGCCAGACGGTGTCGGATATTATCGCCGCGGGCGTCGTGCCTGCCGCACTGGAGTTGATGGACGCGCTGACGTTGCAGGCAGTGGAAGCCGCATTTGGGTATGGGTTCCCGCTGGACGCGGAGGCGGTGCTGCTGATTGAACTGGACGGCTTGGAGGCGGAGCTGGACAGTGAGCAGGCAGATGTGTTGCAACTGTGCCAGCGCAACTGCGCCCGCGAAGTGCGTCAAGCGACCAGCCCTCAGGAACGCGCTCGCCTGTGGGCGGCGCGTAAAAAAGCGATTGGCGCACTGGGCAGGCTCGCACCTTCATGCGTGACGCAGGATGGCGTTATTCCCCGCTCTAAACTCCCCCAAGTGCTACGCGAAGCGGCGCGTATCGCAGCACACTATCAACTCCAGTTAGCGAATGTGTTCCACGCAGGCGATGGCAATTTGCACCCCGTGCTGCTTTTTGACGACTCCGACCCCCTTCAGGTCGCGCGCGTCGTCGAGGCGGGCGATGCAATTCTCGCCCTCTGCTTGCGCGAGGGCGGTAGCCTCACCGGCGAACACGGCATCGGAACCGAGAAATGCGCGATGATGCACCAGATGTTCACGGCGCATGACATGGACACCATGAGGCGTATCAAAGGGGTATTTAACCCCTGCGACCATTTGAACCCAGAAAAGATGTTTCCCGACTCGCGCTACTGCTACGAAAGCAAGCGTGCGTTGCGTAAGGGCGCAGTCGGGTTATAAGGCGACACTTCGGAGCCAACCGCTCGTCATAATTACCGGAAAACAGCCCCGTTTTCCATTTTGTGGTGGGGCGTTCCGCCCTGTCGGAAGGAGGATAAGCTATGCGTTGGTACAATCGCTTGAGGAGACGAGCGTCGTTGGTGCTGCTATGCGCTGTCGTGCTCGCCTCGTCCGTGTTTCCCGTGTCCGCACAGCAGGAACCTTCGTTGACCTGGTTAGGCGTTTTCCCCAGCGGGGAGTCTTCGGAGGCGTGGAGCGTCTCGGTGGATGGTCAGACTGTGGTCGGCGCAGGGCGCACCGGCAACATCACGCGCGCGTTTCGCTGGAGCGCATCGACGGGACTGGTGGATTTAGGCAGCTTTGGCGGGAACCTGCACTCGGCGCAGGGCGTTTCCGCTGATGGGAGCGTAGTCGTCGGCTACTCGCGCGATGCCTCGAATAACTTCCGTCCGTTTCGCTGGGAAGCTGGCTCACTCAGCGCACTGCCGCTACTTTCAGGCGCACGCTGGGGGCGTGCGCTGGGCGTCTCTGCCGATGGGAATGTGGTCGTCGGCGAGATGGGCTTGGGCGGGGGGCGACGCCGCGCATTTCGATGGAGCAGCAGCGGCGGCGTGCAAGATTTGGGCATTTTGCCGGGCGGTCAGGACTGGAGCGCGGCAGCGGCGGTCTCCGCCGACGGCGGTGTGGTGGTTGGCAGCGCGCGGCTGGGGAACACCTACCGCGCCTTCCGCTGGACGCCTGCTGGCGGGATGCAAAACATCGACATGCTGGGCGGCTCGTTTAGCCACGCACGCGCCGTCTCCGCTGATGGCGCAACTGTTGTGGGACAGTGGCAAGCATTAGGCACTACGCGACAACAGGTGTTCCGCTGGCGATTGGGCGTTGGGATGGAGTCGCTGGGTATGTTACCTGGCGGAACCTGGACCGACGCTTTCGGAGTCTCCGCTGATGGGCGGGTCATCGTGGGACAGGCACAGACTGCCAACGGCGATACGGTCGCAGTGCGCTGGGTAGAAGGTCTTGGCTGGCAGAACCTGAATCTGGTCTACGGCGCGCTGCTGGACACGGAAACCGTGTTGTTGAGTGCGACGGCGATTTCGCCTGACGGTCGATATATCGTGGGGGTTGGCTACAACGCGCTTACTGACCGTGGGGAAGCGTTTCTGTTGGATACGGTTCCTGAGCCGGGTTCACTGCTGGCGTTGCTGGCAGGGTGCGCGTTGCTGGGGCGACGGTCGCGGCGGCGTGTAGAGTCTGAATTGGGGGCAAATTAGCCCGGAATTTGCCCCCAATTCCCGTCAAACCCTTGACAAAGCCGTTGCTGGCATGGTATCATATAGTCCGCTTCGAGCAAGGGACTCGGAGCGGCAAGACACCTTGAGATCCCAGAAACAGCGTGATGCAGGGCTTCTGCCCTTGACAAACGCGCCTGGGATGTGGTATAATCAGACTCGCCGACGAAACCCATCGGAGTTCGTTGGCGTGTGTGAACCTTGAAAACCGGGCAGGTAAGCAAACGCTTTGCGAGGCCAGTCAACAATTCAGAAAACAAGCCCGCTTCGGCGGGATGAACGTTTTCTGACGGAGAGTTTGATCCTGGCTCAGGGCGAACGCTGGCGGCGTGCCTTAGACATGCAAGTCGAGCGGTAGACTCCCTTCGGGGAGTCGAGAGCGGCGAACGGCGGAGTAACACGTGGGTAACCTGCCCCGAAGACTGGGACAACCCGGGGAAACTCGGGCTAATACCGGATGTGGATACTTTGGCTTCGGCTGAGGTATCTAAATGGGTTTCCGCTTCGGGATGGGCCCGCGGCCTATCAGGTAGTTGGTGAGGTAACGGCTCACCAAGCCTGCGACGGGTAGCCGGTCTGAGAGGATGATCGGCCCGAGGGGCACTGAGACACGGGCCCCACTCCTACGGGAGGCAGCAGTCGGGAATTTTGGGCAATGGGCGCAAGCCTGACCCAGCGACGCCGCG
>JAOAFW010000397.1 GCA_026416065.1 Fimbriimonadales bacterium | reverse complement strand
GGAGTACCGACTGGAAGGCGACCGATTGCGCTGCACCGGGCGACTGGTCGCGGAGGTGGACTCGCACCTGTATCGGTTCCGCTTCCCCGACTGGCGCGTGGGCGACGGCAGCTTCGGCGAGGCGAAGGACGAGGCGCTGTTCCCCGGCTTGGAGTATCTGCTGGGCGAGGAGCGTTCTTCGGGTTCAGCGTTCGCCGCGCCGCCGTTTGACCTGCGCTATTCGCCCGATCCCTACAAAATCACCGCGCCGCTGATGGCAGTGCGCTGGCGCACCTATCTGGTGAGCATGGAGTGGGACCCGACGCAGGGCTGGTCAGGCGTGCTGCGTGCGCCGAACGCGCTGTTCGCTTCGCCGAATTTTCTGGAGGCGGGCGCGAACCACCGCTTTGCGCTGTGGGTTCCGAGCATCCCCCGCTGGGCGGATGAGAATTCGCAGCAGGCGCGGGAGCCGTTCCGCCTGCTCAAGGGCGAGACCGCGCTGCTTCAAGCGACGCTGCAGGTGCGTACCGACGCCAGCGAGGTGATTCAGGCGATGGAGTCGCATCTGGCGCGGGTGGGGATGCCCTCGCCGCCCGCGCCCCAGCGCAACGACTTCGCCGCGCTCCAGCTCACCGTGCAGGGCTTGCTCAATAGCTACGTTGCTTCGCAAAAGGCGTGGCGACACACGAACACGGGACCGATTTACTATGACCCCGAGGTTGCGCTGGGGCTGTGGGCGTTGGGACATCGGCTGTTCCCCGAAGACCTGCGGCGGCGTCAGGCGATTGAGCAAGTGCGCGCCGCCATCGACGCCCGACCGAGGGGGCAACAGGGGCTGGAGATGGCGTTTTATGTGGGCGGGCTGCCCAGCGCGCTGGAGACCGAGCAAAAGCATGTGGAGTCGGTTATCCAGAAGCAGCGCGAGGACGGGAGCTGGGCGTGGCAGCCTGATACGCCGCGCCATATCGTGTTCGGTAAGCCGGGCGACAGCAGCAGCGGCTGGAGCGGGCAGTTCGCCGCGCGGGTGGGACGCTGGGCGCGTATGAGCCTGCAGCCCGAAGCCCGCGAGAGCCTGACGCGCAGCCTGCGCTATCTGGCAAAGCAGCGACGCCCCGAAGGCGCACAGACCTGGGAACTGCCCCTGCATGTGCCCGACCTGCTCGCAGCGGCGTATGGGGTGATGACCTATCTGCACGCGCACGCGCTTACAGGCGAGGCGGAGATGCTCCGTCAGGCGGAGTTGTGGGCGCTACGTGGAACCCCCTTTATCTACCTCTGGCATACCCCCGATAAGCCGATTATGCGCGGCGCGAGCATCCCCGTGTTCGGCGTCACTTGGCTGAGCCAGCAGCCCTGGTTCGGCGTCGCCGTGCAGTGGAACGGGCTGGTCTATGCGAACACGCTCTATCGGCTCGCGCCACTGGTTCCCGAACGGGACTGGAAACGGCTCGCCGACACGATTACGCTCTGCGCCGTGCAGCAGCAGGAGTGGGTCTCCGACCGTCGTGCGAGTCGCGAGGGGTTTTACCCCGACGCTTTCAACATCCCGCTCAACACGGAGGAATACACATGGGATTTGAACCCGCGCCTGATTGCGCCGTGCATCGCGCAGCGGCTGGGTTTCTCCATCGAGCCGCAGACCCAGGTGGTGCGTGAGGGGGGGCGGCTGCTGGCGATTACTGCGCCCGGTCTACAGTCCACATCACTTCAGGCAGATCGGCTGCGTATCGAACTCGCTGCCCCCGCGAGTGACCTGCCCGCGCTCTATGTGTTGATTGCGGGTGTGCGCTCGCCGGCTGCGGTGCGCCTGAATGGGGTGGAACTGCCCAAGGTGGATGACATCAACGCGCTCATCTGGCAGCTTGCGTCGCCCCAATCAGGCTGGGCGCAGCACGAACTGGGGGTGATAGTGCGAATCGCTAACCCGACGGCGGCGATGGTGGAAATTACAGGCGAACGGTAGGTAAGTTTCTCTAAGTACCCTTGCCAAAAAACGGGTATCCCTCGCCTATGCGCGGAAGGCAGATCTCTTAGCGGAGCGCTACCAGCGTCGCCGCGAAAATATACTCGTGCTGGCGAATCGCCTGTAAGGTGGCTTCGGGCGGTGCGCTGTCTAACTGAATCCGTGCGACGGCCGCTTCCGCGCCCGCGAAGATGATATTTTCCGTCTCCTGCGCATTGATATGCGCCTCACGCAGGCAGTTGAACACATGCGCCAGCACGCCCACGCGATCCAGATGGCGCACCACCAGCAGGTATTGGGCAGGCGAGTGGACGGCGAGGTTCACCACATTAGGCACGCGCCCAGTCTGCATGTAGGTCTGTACGATATGCACCACCTCTGCCGCGATGGCTTCCTGCGCCTGCTGGGTAGATGCGCCGATATGATGCGTACCATACACCCCTGTCAAGTTCACGAGCGGGTTGTTGAACTCCCCCTCTCCTGCGCTGGGCTCACCTTCGAACACATCGAGACCAGCACGAATGCCTTTTTCGCGAACAGCCCATGCAAGCGCGTCTTCGTCCACCACTTCGGAACGCGCAGTGTTGATAAAATACGCGCCGGGGCGCATCGCTTCAAAAAAGGCGCGATTACACAGATGTTTCGTTTCAGGCGTCAGGGCGACATGCACGCTCACGATGTCGGCTTCGCTGGCAACGTCGAGGGGGGTCGCGCGATAGCTAACACCGAGTTGCGCAGCGTGTTCAGGGGTGAGCGAGCGGCTCCATGCGATCACACGCAGTCCAAACGCCTTGGCGCGCGTAATCATCTCGCGTCCGATGTTGCCCACCCCAATTAGTCCCAGCGTGCATCCATACACACCACGCGCATCGCTGAACTCCTTCTTGTTCCATTTGCCTGCCCTGAGTTGCGCTACATTATCCGGAATGCGCCGGTCGAGTGACAAAATCAGTCCGAACGCCAGTTCGGCGACGGCGATGGCGTTCTTGCCAGGGCAGTTCGCCACATAAATACCGCGCCTCGATGCTGTCTCTACATCGATAGTGTTCACGCCTGCGCCTGCACGAATCACGAGGCTCAGCGCGCCCGCTTCCAGCATCGGCGCAGTGACCTTCGTGGAACGCACCACCAGCACCTCGGGATTGTGCACGCGGATGGCTTCCACCAGCGCGTCTTCCTTCAGGCTGGGGTCGTAAATCACCTCACAGCCAAGCGATTTCAGCCCGGTTAAGCCGCTCTGCTCAAACTTATCTGCTACCAGAATCTTCATCGATGACCTCCATATGGAAATTCACCATGACGACGCTGACTCCTGTTGGGGTATTATATTGTGTGGCTATCGAAGTGCCTACTCTTGGAGGAATGCGTTTATGCGATTGGTCGAACGGCTAAAGGGCAAGATTCATATGGCGCGGGTCACCGACTCCCGGCTGGATTACATCGGCAGTATCGCCATCGATGAAGAGTTGATGGAGGCGATAGGGCTCGAGCCGGGCGAGCTGGTACATGTCTGGGTGATGGACAATGGCGAGCGATTTCAGACCTATGCGATTCCTGCGCCGCCCGGTTCCGGCGAGATTGCCATCTACGGCTCCGCAGCGCACAAAGCGCAGAAAGGGCATCGCGTGATTATTGCCAGCTTCGTGATAACCGACGAGTGGGTCGAGCCGAAGATGGTGCTGGTCAACGAGAAGAACCAGATTGTGCAATATTTGCCTTTCAAAGCGCAGGCAGTTCCAGTGGAGCTTTCGTGAGGTATACTGAGAGCGATGGAAAAGCCCTCGTCGCTGCGAGCCATTTTATTTGATGTCGATGGCACGCTCATCGATACGGTCGATTTAATTGTCAAAGCGTTGGATTACACTTACCGGAAGCACTTAGGGATTGCGCTACCACGCGATGAGATTCGTCGCCTGATTGGGCTGCCCCTCAAGGTGCAGATGCGCTATCTGGATGACCGAGTCGCGGGCAATGCGCCGCATGAGCTGATGGAAGCCGATGAGGTGGCATATTACAAAGCGAATCGCGACCAGGAGCGTGCTATCCCTGAAGCAATTCAGGCGGTACAAGCAGCCTACCGAAAAGGCTATACTATCGCGCTTGTCACCTCCAAGAATCGCGAGGAGATGCGCGTGAGCCAGCCGAAGTTGCAACTGGACGCTTATGTAGACGCCGTCGTGACATCTGACGATACCGAGCGCCACAAACCCGCGCCTGACCCCGTATTGAAAGCGTTGGAGCGATTACAAGTCGCGCCCGCGCAAGCGATTTACGTGGGTGATACGGTGTTCGACCTGAGTTGCGGACGTGCGGCAGGTGTACAGGTGGGGGCAGTGGCTTGGGGCGCACACTTGCCCGAAGATCTGCGTGCTGCTCAGCCCGATTACTACTTCGAGACGCCTGCCGACCTGCTGAGCTGGATTGAGCAGCTGCCTGTGATAGAAGACCATGCCAAGGCGAAAGAAGACGATTTCCGAAACAGAGACCGCGCCCATCGAGTCGGCGCTGGCGCAGGAGGCGACGCCCGCTGAGGAAACGCCCTTCCCAAGTGCGCGCCGAAGGCGACGCAAAACAAGCGCGCCTGCTGCTGAAACCGTTCAGGAGCAGGTAGCTGCGCCCATAGCCGAAACCAGCCCGAAACGTACACGGCGCACGCGTCGCTCAGAAGAATCTGCCGCGCCGATAGCGTCTCCCCCACCCGTGGAATCGTCGCCGTCCGATCAACCGGCTCTCTCAAGACGCGCACGCCGTCGCAAACAGACCGTGTCGGAATCTGTCAGCGCGGCGTCGACACTCCAGGAACGCGAAGCGGAAATCAGCGCAGTGAGCGAGATGCCTGCGCCGAGTGAAGAGCCGCTGCCAGCCCCATCGAAACGCGCGCGCCGTCGTAAGAAAGCGGAACCTGAGGTTGTCGCAACGGGCGAGACGCCAACTGTTCCAGAGGCGGCTCCACCACCCGAGGCGGTACCCGAGCAAGCCCCTGTTACACCGTCGCGACGCCCACGCCGACGTAAGAAAGCCGAACCGGAATCGGCGACAATGGCTGCCGGGCCACCTGTGGAAACACCCGCGCCTGAGGCCTCCACTCCCAAGCGACGCACTCGCCGGCGCAGGAAAGCAGGGGTTGCCCTCGCCGTCGGCGAGGCAGGGGACGGCATTGCGGTCGTCGCAGAGCCAGAACCCGAAATCCCACCCCCGCCACCGATTCGACACCCCATGGTGCGGGTGCAGTTTCAGGGCGGTGTCCCGATCATTCTGTTTGGGGAGCGCGCCTTCCGCCCGCACTTGTTCTTCGGCAATCCACACACGCCCGAAGCCGCTGTGCGCGTGCAACAGCAAATGCAGCTTGCATCGGAATCGGGCGTCCACCTTTACTCGCTCCTGATCACGCTCCCCGTGCGCGAAACGGGCGCCATCGAAGCGTTTGACCAGATTCGCTACTGGACCGCTATGGCGCGCGAAACCGACCCGGAAGCGCACATCCTGTGGCGTATTGCCTTCGCCCCTGTCGGCAGATGGCAGGTGGAGTACCCTGACGCCGTAGTTCGTTTCGCGGACGGCTCAGTGGGCGGTCCCTCAATCTGCGCCGACCGCTGGTGGCAAGTTGCCAAAGATCAACTGATCGCGCTGGTGAACTTGGTGGAGCAGGAAGACGAAGGCGGCGCGACGCTGGGCTACCACCTGGATTATGGTGAGTGGTTCCTCTCCGAGTCGGGGGGGTATGACGCCAGCGAGGCAGCGTTGCAGGCGTTCCGAGAGTGGCTGCGCCGTCAGTACAAGGGCGATAGCGTGGTGCTACGTGCCTGCTGGTTCAACGGTGAGGTGAGCTTCAGCACAGCGACCTTGCCGTCCTTCCAGCCGACCTTACCCCACGGGCGCGTGAATCATTTTTACCACCCCCGTCGCGAGGGGCGGTGGATTGACTACCATCGGTTCCTATCCGATGTCACGGCTCGAAGGATTCTGGGGCTGGCGCAAGCCGCCAAAGAGGCGAGCCAAGGGCGTGCGCTGGTCGGCGTGCCTTATGGGTACGTGCTGGAGTGGAAACACCCTTACGCGGGGCACTTCGCGCTGACGCAATTATTGCGCTCGGAGCATATCGATTTCCTCTCCGCGCCGCTGAGTTATTCGAATCGTCTGCCGGGCGAGCTGGGCGCGTTGCCCACGCCTGTCGATTCGCTTAATCTCCATGAGAAACTATTTCTCTCGGAGGAGGATTACCGCACGCCGTTTGGCAAGGCGACCCGCCTGACCGACCCCTCTACCGGGCATCACCTGACCTCTGTGCAAGCCGAGGCGACCCCCGACGACGATTACAACCCTCCGCTGCACACAGCGCAGGCGGTGCAGCAGGTGCATCAGCGCTCACTCGCGCAATCGCTGGCACTGGCACATGGCGAGATGTGGATGGACTTATGGGGTGAGGGCTGGCTCGCGCATCCGGATGCTTGGGATGCGGCACGCTCAGGACAGGCGCTCTGGAACCTGCGTGAGCGCACGCCACAAACGCCGCCTGAAGTGGCGGTGATTATTGACCCCGAAAGCACACGCTATGTACGTACGGGGTCGCCGTTAATTGAGCAGATGGTGGTGCAGGCGCGGGAAGCGATTCTCCGCAGCGGTGCGTCGGTCGGTTTCTATCTGCTGGAAGACATCGCGCGCCGCGAGTTTCCCAACAGTCGTATCGTGGTGTTTTTGAACGCATGGCGCATGTCGCGCGCGGCACACGAAGCCATTCGCAAACGCCTGCAACGCGATGGGCGCATCCTGATATGGCTCTACGCCAGTACGCTGTTCCATGGGCATCGCGATGCGCTCGCGAACGCCCGCGAGACACTCGGCGTCGCCATCGCCCGGCAGCCTTGGGCAAGCTTGCAGGGCACCCAAATCGTGAACAAAGCTCATCCGCTGGCGCGGTTTCTGGGTGTGGATAAACTTGGCGTACCTGAGCCGTGGGAGCCGTCGTTTTACGCCATAGCCGAAGGGTGCGATGTAGTTGGTGAATATATCGACACGGGGCTCCCTGCGCTTGCGGTCTGCGACCACAAAACCTGGAAAGCCGTCTTTCTGGGCGAGCGACGCCTGACTCCTGAACTCGTGCGCTCCCTCGTGCGCTGGGCAGGAGGACATATCTGGCTGGATACCAACGACCTCGTGCAGGCGCGCTACCCGTGGGTGCACGTACATGCGCGCAGAGGCGGCGAGCGCACACTGCAGTTGCCCATGCCGCTTAGTGTCTACGACGCCGCAGAACGCGAGATTGTCGCTGAGAGCGTCATGGAACATACGCTCTACCTTCAGGAGGGCGAGAGCCGCCTGATGCTCGCTGCGCCCCATGAACAGTTGCTCAAGTTGCTTCAGGGGGAGCCGATTACGCTCGAGCCTTACTTCCAGCTGATTGAAACCCTGAGCGAGCCAGAGCCAGTGGACACGCCCGAACTTGTGCCTGAACCTGACTGGGAAGAGCCTGTGCTGGAGCCGATTGCGCTGGAGGAGTCGCCCTTCGAACCCGTGAGCGCGGAACTCCTCCCCGCTGAAGTGCTTCTGGAGGAGCCCGCAGAGGCGCAGGCGTCTGCGGATTCGCCTTCGTCCAGTCGGCGCAATCGGCGGCGGGGACGCAACAACCGGCGGGGGAGGGCAACTCGTGTGGCAAAACAGGAAAGCGTTGCGCGTGCTGCACCCGCTGCCGAGACGCCGATTATCGCCGTGCAGTGGCGCCGCACCAGCGAGGAGCCCTGAGATGGCATCCGCCGAAACGCGACGCATCATCCCCTGTTTAGATGTCAAAAACGGGCGCGTGGTCAAAGGCGTGCAGTTTGTAGGGCTGCGCGACGCGGGCGACCCTGTGGAACTTGCCAGTCTGTACGATCGTGAGGGCGCAGATGAACTGGTGTTTCTGGACATCACCGCCAGCCATGAGCGACGCGCGCCCGTATTCGAACTCGCCGCACAGGTAGCGGAACGGGTGTTTATCCCCTTCACGGTAGGCGGGGGTATCCGCACGATTGAGGATATCCGCGCCATTTTACACGCGGGCGCAGACAAAGTAAGCTTGAATACCGTCGCAGTGGAACACCCTGAACTGATTACACACGCGGCGGAGCAGTTCGGTAGTCAGTGTGTGGTCATCGCTATCGATGCCCGCTGGAACGGCACATTTTACGAGGTCTACACGCGGGGCGGGCGTACCCCAGCAGGGCTGGACGCCGTGGATTGGGCACGGCGCGTGGTCGCGCTGGGCGCAGGCGAGATTCTGTTGACCAGTATGGATCGCGATGGCTCGCAAATGGGATACGAGTTGCAACTCACGCGCCAGGTGGCGGATGCTGTGTCCGTGCCGGTCATCGCTTCTGGAGGTGCAGGCAAGCCAGAGCATCTTTACGACGCGCTCACGGAGGGTCATGCCGCCGCCGCTCTGGTTGCATCTATCGTGCATGACGGCACCTACACCATTGGCGACCTGAAACGCTACTTATCGGAGCGGGGTGTCCCCGTGCGACAAAGATAGAGATTTTGCAGGATCCCCGCTCCTGAGTGATGCGGGCGCCGCGGCTTTAGCATCCCGCGCCGAAGTTGAACAACACCAGTAGCAGGTCGCTGTCATCCACCACGCCGTCGCGATTCAGGTCGGCTCGCGCGTTACTGGAGCCGAAGTTAAACAGCACGATTAGGAGGTCGCTATCGTCCACGCAGCCATCGCCATTGGCGTCACCTGTGGGGGTAAGAGGCAAACGAAGCCGCCAGACTCCACGCCCGTAGGTTGCCGCCATCAGGTAGCCTGTGGCGGGCACAACACGCACCGTGTTCACCTGCACATTCGGGAGCCCCAACGGTTGCGTGCCGTTGCGCCATGTGGCGCCGCCGTCTAAGGTGTAGAAGAAGCCCACATCGTTGCCCACATAGAGAATCAGATCGGGCGCGGCAGGATCCAGCGCAATGGAGTTCGCATGCACATCGGGAACGCCCGTAATTCCGGAGCCACTGATGTTAAGCCACTGCACGGTATTGGCAAGCGTGTTGTCGCAGCGGTAGAC
>JAOAFW010000364.1 GCA_026416065.1 Fimbriimonadales bacterium | reverse complement strand
ACAGAGTCTCGTAATCGGATGTCTTTTTGACAGCGTTGGCGAACTTGCGGGCGATTTTGATGCCCATCTCGCACGCCTCCGCGCCACTGTTGCAGAAAAATGCCTTCTCCATGCCCGACAGCGCGCACAGGCGTTGCGCCAAGCGTGCCTGTGGCTCAGTCAGGAAAAAGTTGCTGGTGTGCATCAGCGTCCCTGCCTGCTCGCAGATGCGCTTGACTAAATGCGGATGGCAGTGCCCGACGCCGCAGACAGCGATGCCCGCGAGGAAATCTAAATAGGCGTTGCCCTGCCCATCGTACAAGCGTGCGCCCTCCCCGCGCACAAACAGCACCGGCTGACGCCGATACACAGGCAACACATACCGCTGGTCTAACTCGGCGATGGTTTCGTACAAGGGCGTGGTCATACGCCGACGATTATACCCCGACGGCGCGGGTTAGCCCCCTTGCCTCCGTTTCAGGGACAAATTTCCGTTGCAGGCGTTTCGCAGTGCCGTCTCTGCGCCGCGACGCGACACAGATGCGCCGTGACGCGACGCATATGGGCCACGACACGGCGCGAATGGGTTGCAATAATGCCCTCACCCCCGTCCCCTCTCCCGCCACGCGGGAGAGGGGAGTCCAACTCCCCCCTCTCCCACGGCGTGGGAGAGGGGGGTTGGGGGGTGAGGGCTAAAGAGGCGTTTGTTCATTACCGTCGTGCACGGCGGCGTAGACCGACTAAGCCTGCCAGTCCGACGCCCAGCGCCACCATCGAAGCAGGCTCAGGAACCAGAATCAGATCCTGATGGTTGCCGCCAGAGCGGCGCAGGTACAGGTACGGTGTTTGTGTACTGCCAACGAGGTTCAGCAGGGTCTGGGCGTAGCTCACTGCGCCTGCGGGTGCCGTTGCCCGAAAGTTGCCTGCTGAGAGGTTGTCGTTCGCAGGGTTATTGTAGCTGTCGTACACCAGCTCCCACATCGCCAGTTGGAAACCCATCGCCTTATCCTGGTTCGTAAAATCGATGCTGTGGGACAACGCCGCGAGCGTACCTGCACGCCCCACAGCGTAGTACACCTCGTAGTTGTATGAGTTTCCAAAAGAGATGAAGTTCTGCAGATCGACGCAGGCGGTGCGGTTGTATCCAAACAGTGCTGGACTAATCGCGAATACCCCTGCGCCAACATTCTGCGAGTTCGAGTTGAACACGATGGAGGCAGTACCATTCGCGGAACCCCAGCCGTTAATCGTGATGTTGAAAACACCAAGTGAGGACTGAGCTTCATCCGTAAACATGTCCGCCTGGGCAATCTGAGCCGTCCAGAAACTTGTTCCGAGCGTAACAGTGCATAGCATTGTAATCAATCGCTTCATGGTCTTCTTCTCCTCGGAGTAGAAGTCTTTCGTTCTACTCCGCTACAAGAAGACTCGAAACACGCTTGGAAGCGGACATTCTGAAGCATGTGTTCGTCTGCGAACCCGGAAAAACAGGTACAATTAGGGGGAAATGCCCAGAGTCAGCGTGTTGATACCCAGCTACAATCACGCGCGGTTCCTGCCCGCCGCACTGGAGAGCGTGTTCCAGCAGACCTTCACCGACTACGAAATCGTGGCGGTGGACGACGGCAGCACGGACAACTCGGTGGAGATTTTGCAGTCCTACGGCGAGCGGGTTCGGCTGTTCGTGCAGCAGAATCGCGGCTCCTACCCCACCTTGAAC
>JAOAFW010000270.1 GCA_026416065.1 Fimbriimonadales bacterium | reverse complement strand
CGTGATTTCGCGGCGCGCGGTGAGGATTTTTAGCCCATCCGCCATGTGGTACCCTGCGGGCTATCTTCCAGCAAGATTCCCATCGCTTTGAGGTCGTCGCGGATACGGTCCGCGAGGTCGTACAGTTTGCGCGTGCGCAGTTCCTTACGCCATGTGATTACGCGCTCCATGAGTTGCTCTAAGGTCTCGCTCTGCGCAGCGGCAGGCAAGCTCAGCGAGACGCCCAGTACCGTCTCCATCATCCACTGCAGGGCGTTCAAGAAGCCCGCAACTTCGGCGGGGGTAGTGGCTTGCGTTGCCAGTTCGGGCGTGTTCAGGCGCGTGTTGATTTCACGCACCACTTCAAACACTGCGGCCAGTGCCTGCGCCGTGTTGAAATCGTAGTTCATCGCGGCGCGGAACTGCTGAACGTACGGCTCCGCAATCACCGAGTCGGCGTTTGTGCCCCCATGCTCCCGCAGGAACGCCTGCCCGCGCTGATACGCCGTTCGGACTCGCTCCAGCGCGGACTTCGCCTCGTCCAGACGCTCGTAAGAGAACTCCAGCGGGGTGCGGTAATGTACCGTCAGCAGGAAGTAGCGGATCACGGCAGGCTCGTACTGCTGGCGCAACTCGCGAATGGGCACGACCACGCCTGTCGATTTCGACATCTTCTCCTGCCGCAGGCGTACCGGTCCCCAGTGGAGCCAGTATCGGGCGAACGGCTGCTCGCAATGGGGGTATGCTTCTGACTGCGCAATCTCGTTTTCGTGGTGGGGGAAAATCAGGTCCATCCCGCCAGCATGGATATCGAACGCCGCTCCGAGATATTTGAGGCTGAGCGCGGAGCATTCGATGTGCCAGCCGGGTCGCCCTTTGCCCCACGGGCTATCCCATGCGGGTTCACCGGGCTTGGCGGCTTTCCAGAGGGCGAAGTCTTCGGGATTGCGCTTGCGCTCGTCCACTTCAATCCGTGCGCCCGCCTGCATCTCCTCCACACTCCGCCCCGACAGTTTGCCATACTCAGGAAACTTGTTCACCTCGAAATAGACATCGCCGTCCACCACATAGGCATAGCCGTCTTCTACCAGGCGTTGCACCATCTCGATAATGGCGTCCATGTTCTCGGTGACCTTCACGAATCGGGGCAGGCGCACCCCGAGCGCTTCGGCGTCTTCCACATACATCTTGCTGTATTTTTCGGCGACTTCGGTCGTGGTGATGCCTTCCTCGTGCGCGCGGCGGATGATTTTGTCATCGATGTCGGTGAAGTTCTGCACGAAGTTCACCGTGTAGCCGAGCTGTTCGAGCCAGCGTTGTACGATGTCCATCACGACGACGCCACGCATATGTCCTACGTGGGCAGGGGCTTGGGGCGTGAGACCGCAGGCGTAGATCGAGACCTTGCCCGCTTCGCGCGGTGTGAACCGCTCTTCCGTACGCGTCAGCGTGTTGTAGAGGATGAGCTCCGCCATACCGACGCGATTATACCCGCAAGCGTGCGAGTTTTATAAAGTTCCCCGTATTAGCACAGATTGGAGGTCAGCCCTGAAGCGGCATAATCTCAATAGGCGCGGGGGAAACCCCAGAGCGGGAGGCGCTGCACAGGCGGCGAGTGATTTATACGACTCTCATCAGCACCGTCCAGCGCCACCGCCACACCCCCTGCGGCGCCGTGTTTTCCGCAGGGGGATTTTTTGAAGCGTAGCGAGAGGCGGGGGGGGAGGAACCCGCCTCTCCAGGGGTAGGGGAGGTGCGACCAAGTTGATCAGGAGGTTCAAAGGTCAACCTGTACCCTGTCGCCACTGAAAATTATCGGCAGGGGTTCATAATATCTTTAGGGTGCTTGGTTAGCGCACCCACAGTGGCGCGCTCAGCACACCACGCCCCTTCGGACGCTGCACGGGGGGCAGTTGCACAGGTGCGATATCGCCGCCCTCCGTCTCGTTGAAGGCGGCGCGTCCCCCGTCGTCAGTGCGATTCACACCCACCGAGTAGAGCAGGAACCCCTTTTTCGGGTCGCGCCGATACACAAAGGGCATTCCTGTGAAGGGGTCAATCATCATATCGCCCAGGTTCAGCGCGTCCAGCGAGACGGGATAGTCGCCAGTGCGCTGCTTGTGAAGCTTAATCGCCGCCGCGCAGCCCAGTAGCCGTACGGTGGCGACCTCAGCTGCCTCTTTTTGTAAGGGAGGCTCCCAAGTTGAATCCAATATCTGATTGATATACCGCCGCGGCTGGACCGCCGGTGCTTTGCGCTCCCAGAACGGCTTCGCCAGCTCGGCGCGCTTCGCCGCCCATATCTGTTCGTACTCCTTGCGCGACGCGCCCAGCATCAACGGGACGCCCAGCCCCCAGTTATGCAGCAGTTCCTCGAAGCTGCCAGAAAACCTGCTTGGTTCGAACGCTATGTCGCTCAACTTGTATCTGTCTGCACGCAGGTCGCGGTAAACGCTCAGCCCAAAGTAGTACTCGGACTGCATCGCTTCACTGATGGGGTTTCGTTCCCGTTCGTAGCGGCGCGTCATGTCCAGAATCGTCTGGAGCGCGACGGGGTCGTTGATTTCGCTGAGATGCTCGCGCAGCGGCGACAAGGCGGTTGCCATTATCACGCAGCCCACAAGATGGTGGATTAGCATCCCCTCGTTGCGAATTTGCTCGGCAAAGCGCAACTGCGCGGCAGCGCGCTCCGCTGCCTCGCGCGGCTGATTACGCTCCAGTGCGTTGCGCATCATAAACGCCTCTGCACGGGCAAGCTGGCGGAAGTTCGCCAGTTCAGGAAAGAGCCAGTTGACATCGTATTCGTAGACCGCAACGCAGGGCTGATCGAGCAACCCGCGATAGGCTTGCAGATACGGCTGAATCT
>JAOAFW010000411.1 GCA_026416065.1 Fimbriimonadales bacterium | reverse complement strand
TTGGGGTCTTGCTCCGCCCACAGGGGCTGGGGCGTGTGGAGAGGGTACGACTCGTTCGCGCTGGCAATTACTGCGCCGCGCCCGTCAATCAGCAACGCCTTCACCCCAGAGGTGCCGATGTCAATGCCCAAAAGGTACATGGCGATACCTCGATTCGCCCCTCCAGAGTGGAATCCTGCGCCAAATCAGGTACACTCTAACCTGTCATGGAAGGCGTGGAGAAGCTAATCATCGTGGGTTCGGGGCCGGCGGGTTATACAGCGGCGATTTACGCCGCCCGCGCCAGCCTGCAACCCTTACTGTTCGCAGGCATCCAGCCCGGCGGGCAACTGATGATAACTACCGATGTGGAGAACTACCCCGGCTTCCCCGACGGCGTTCAGGGACCCGAGATGATGGAGCTATTCCGCAAACAAGCAGAACGATTCGACACACGCATTTTATATGAAACCATCACCAAAGTAGATTTTAGTGAACACCCGTTCCGTCTCTGGAACGACACGGGGAAGGAGTATCGAGCTCTCGCGGTGATTGTCGCCACAGGCGCGTCTGCCAAGTGGCTGGGGCTGGAAAACGAGTCGAAACTGCAGGGGCGCGGCGTGTCGGCATGCGCCACCTGCGATGGGTTCTTCTTTAGAGGTAAGAAGGTCATCGTGGTCGGCGGCGGTGATACGGCGATGGAAGAAGCGCTCTATCTCACCAACCACTGCGAGAAAGTCTACGTGGTGCATCGACGCGATGATCTGAGGGCTTCCAAAATCATGCAAGAGCGCGCCTTCCGCAACCCCAAAATCGAGTTCATCTGGAACACCGTTGTGCGGGACATCCACGATGTGAACGTCGGCAAAGTCACCGGCGTGCGCCTGCACAACCTCAAAACCGACGAAGAGTACGACTTCCCCATCGACGGCGTGTTTATTGCCATCGGACACACGCCTAATACGCAAATCTTTCAAGGCATTCTGGAGATGGACGAGCAGGGTTATATTATCACGCGCAACGGCACTTATACCAGCGTGGAGGGCGTGTTCGCGGCGGGTGATGTGATGGACAAGGTATATCGTCAGGCGGTCACGGCGGCAGGCACCGGCTGCATGGCGGCGCTGGACGCCGAACGCTGGCTCGCAGCGAAGTTTCATTGAGGAGGCAACCGATGAAGAAACTCTTTGCACTTATCACAGCGTTTGCCGTGCTGGTTGTTGGCGTAGCGCAGCAGCACGACCACAGCCATGACCATCAACACGATAATCAGCAGCACCCCAAGCAGCAACAGGCGCAGCCGCAACAGAAACAGCAACCCCCGAAGCCCGGAACGCTTACCGCGCAGGGCAAGCCGCTCAACTTCTTCTCGCGCGGCGAGGGAACGCTCACCGTGCGCGGGCGCGGATACCTCATCGTGAACACCGTGCAGGGCAATGTTCAAGTAGAAGGCTTTCAGGAAGTGAAGGAGCTGCCCCGTAATGTGCGCATCAAGCCGCCGCTTGATAGGCGACTCAAGGTCTACAAGGGGCAGGGCGTGCTGCGCATTCAAGGCAAGTACGACTCGGTACGCGCAGTACTGCGTGAGGGGCAGATTGATTTTAAGGGTGTAGCGGCGTTCAACCTGTCGGGCATGGGCGCAGCGTTTCTGGATGGAGCGCGGCGCGAACTGACGCCTATCAGTACCTTCACGCTGCTTGTACCCGAACCGAGGTGGTCGCAAGAAGAGGTCGATGCGAAGACGCCCAAACCGGGAACGCGCTAACTTATGCGCTTAATCGCGCTGGACTTGGAGAACTTTCGGCAGTACGCGCACGCACAGGTCGCCTTCGAGCAGGGTGTGACCGCCATCGTCGGCGCGAACGGCTCAGGTAAGACCACGCTCGTCGAGGCGACTCTGTGGGCGCTGTATGGCGCACGCGCCCTGCGCGAAGGGGTGGATACAATCCGATTCCTCTGGTCGCAGGGCGGGGCGAAAGTGCGCGTCACGTTGGAGTTCGAACTGGGGAAGCGCCGCTATCGGATACGCCGCACTCCCACCGACGCGGAACTGGCGCAACTGAACAGCGATGGCACATGGCTGCCCCTCGCACGCGGTACCACCTCCGTCAACGAACGCGCGCTGCAACTGCTGGGCATGAACCACTTGCAGTTTCAGACCAGCTTCTGCGCACGCCAGAAAGAACTGGAGTTTATGGCGTATTCACCCCAGCGACGGCGCGAGGAAATCAGCAAAATGCTGGGCTACGAGCGCATTACAGACGCTCACGAACGGGTCGCGCTGGAGGTGCGCGCGCTGAACACCGAAGTGGACGCCCTGCGCCAGAACATCGGTGACCCCCAAGCCCTCGAACAGCAACTCCAAGGTGTGGAAGCCACCTTGCAGCAGACCGAAGCCGCCCTGCGCGAGGAAGAAGCAACGCTGGAAACAGCGACTGCTCAGCGCAACGCCGCCAAACAACAGTTCGACGCTCAAAACGCCCTGCGCGAACAGCACATCCGATTAAGCCAGCAACGCGCCCTGCTCGAAAACAATTGTCAACACGCCGAAAAGCGCGTGAACGAACTGCGCGAATACTGGGAAGAACTCAAACAAGCCTGCGACCGCTATAAAGCCATCGAAGCAGACGCTAAACGCTACCGTGACCTCGCCAGAGAACTGGAACAGATAGAGCAACTGGCGCAGGCAGAACAACAGCGAGCGCAACTGCACGCCCAACAGGAGAGCCTGCGCCAGCAACAGGCACAACTACAGGCAGAGCACACCGACCTGCAGCAAAAGCAGGTAGTGCTGAACACTTTGCAGCCACGTTTGGAACGGGCAGAGCAACTCCAGCAGCTGTTGCAACACCTGCGCCAGATTGCTCAGCAAGCCCCGGAACGCGCCCGCCTCGAAGCCCAGATTCAGAATCTGCAGCAGCAGGTCGACGCGCTCTGCCAAAAAGAGTCCGAGCGCGCCGACCTCCAGCACGCTCTCCAGCAGGCGCAGACCATTCTCCAACAACATCAGGAAGCCTGCGCCAGCCTCGAAAATCAGCTCCACACGACTCTTCAGGACTGGAACCGGCAACGCGCTCACGCGGAAGCCCAGACGCTCAGCCTGCAAACCGCGCTCGATCAACAGCGTGAGCGCATCGCGGAGCTCGAGTCGCTGGGTACGGAAGGCGCATGCCCCACATGCGGGCAGCCGCTCGGCGACGCCTATCACGAGGTCCTCCAGCAGGCAAAAGCGGACGCGCAGGCGACGGAGGGCGAGCTGCACGCCCTGCACCAGCGCGTCGAGCAACTCCAGCAAGAGCCGCCAGAAGCCCAAGCCATTCGCGAGCAGCTCCAGCAACTGCAGCAACAGCGCGACGCCGCGCATCAACGCCTCGCCCAACTTCAGGCGCAACTGCGCCAACTCGACGCTGAACTCCAACAGCTCGACAGGCTAAAACAGCAGATAGCAGACCTGAGCCAGCGTCTCGAGCGGATTCCAATCTACAACCCCGAAGAGGAGCAACATCTGCAAGACGAGCTGCGTGAGTTGCAGCCTGAGATAGAGCAGGCGCGACAACTTCAGGGCGAACTGCGCCGACTGCGCACCGTTGAACGCGAAATTCAGCAAACCGCGCAGCGTATTACTGACCTGCAGCGACAGATCGATTCGCTGCCTGCTGGCTACGACGCGGAACGCCACCACGCCCTGCGCCAGCAAGTGGAACTGCTGCGTCCGCTTTACGAGGAGGTGCTCCAGCTCACCCCGATTATCCGCCGACGCGACGAGCTATTGCGCCAGATTGATGAAGCAAAAGCCGAACTGAACGCGAACACAGCACAGCTGCAACAAATAGAACAACAGCTCGAGCAACTGGGCTACTCGGAAGAGGCCTACCTGCACGCGGCGCATGCCTATCAGGAACTGGAACAGCATGTGAACGCCTTAGAGCGCTCCCTCGCCGCCCGACGCGCTGAATATGCCAGCCAAGCTACCTTGCGCGACCACCTCAAGACACAACTGGAGCAAATTGCTCAGCTCCAGCAGCAGTTGCGTCAAAAAGAGCAGGCGTTGATGATGCATCAAACCCTGCGCAAGGCGTTCCAGGATTTCCGCACCGAACTCAACACACGCCTGCGCCCGATGCTCGCCAGCATCGCCACCGAGTTCCTCAGCACGCTCACGAACGGACGCTACACCGAGCTGGACATCGACGAGGAGTACCGGTTCACAGTGATCGATGAGGGGCATCGCAAAGCCGTGATCTCGGGCGGTGAGGAAGACATCGTGAACCTAAGCCTGCGCCTTGCCCTCGCGCGACTGATTACCGAACGGGCTGGACAACCCCTCTCGCTACTTATCCTGGACGAGGTGTTTGCCTCGCTCGACTCCGAGCGACGCCAGAATGTGATGGAACTGCTCAATAACCTGCGCACTTGGTTCGATCAAATTCTGGTCATTTCGCATTTTGAGGAGATTAATGAAGCAGCAGATCGCTGTCTACGGGTGCAGCGCAACCCACTCACGCGCGCCAGTGAACTGGTAGAACCTGATCTGCCCACTCTCCCTCTGCTGGAGCCAGAGGCTATATAAGACCGTTCGGCTTCGTGTCGCGACAGCGCATAAAACGATGTGGCATACCCGCCTCCGGTATCTGGCACCCCCTTGACTTTTTCTGTAAAGATGGGGTAATATATAGGTGAAGGAGTTTCAGAGTGCGCAAGGGAATGCGCTTCAGGAAACCTTGGAACGGCTGAACGCGCCTCTCCCCCATGCCTCAGGAATATCCTTCTAATCTAACTCATGGAGGAGGATGCTTCTATGAAGCGTTTACTCATTAGTGTGGCTGGTCTGAGCCTGATTACGGGCTTGACCTTCGCTCAGATGCGGGATGTCCCGCCTGGGCACTGGGCGTATCAGTCGATTGAGCAGCTGGTGCAGATGGGCATCATCGAGGGTTATCCCGATGGCACTTTCCGCCCGAACCGCACCATGACCCGTGCTGAGTTTGCGCAGGCAATCGCGCGCGCTTACCGCAACATCGACGAGCGACTGCGCACGCTGACCCAGCGCATCGAGGAGATTGCTGGGCGACAGGCACCCACACCGCAGCCTGCCGATACCACCCAGCTTCAGAACCAGATCAACGAGCTGCGCAACCAGATTCAGGAGCTGCGTCGTCTGAATGAGGCGGTGCAGACCCTGCAGCGACTGGCACAGACCTTCCAGCAGGAGCTGGCGGGCATGGGCGTGGATGTGGACACGCTGAAGCGCGATATGGCGTCGCTGCGTGCGCGTGTCGAGGCACTCGAGGGCAAGGAAGACAAGTTCAAAATGAGCGGCGACCTGTCCTTCGGTGTGTACGGTGCGCACAGCATCGATGGGAAGGATGTGTACACTCTGAATCGCACGACGCTCGGCAGCGGCAAGTTGCTGCAGGAAGTCAGCGTGGTGCACGAGCTGGGTCTGACCTTCAGCGGTCAGATTAATGATGAAGTCTCCGGTTCGGCGACCTTCATTCTGGGCAACTTCCTGCCCTACGCAGGCGGCTCGGGCAAGAGCGCGTTCACGTCCTTCAGCGGTCCCGCCGCTGTTGGCAATACCGACATCACCATCTGGGAAGCCTTCGTGAAGGCGCCCATCGATTTGTTCGGTGCGAAGGTGGATGTGACCGTCGGTCGCTTCCCTGCCAAGATTACACCGTTCACCCTGCAGCGCACCAAGCCCAACTACTACCTGAACTTCCCGCGCTATGGCGATGGGGCGTTCCGTGTGGATGGTGGCGCGCTGAGCTTCAACTTCGATACATTCCGTCTGAACCTCTGGGCTGCACAGGTGAACCAGCAGTCGAATAACGGTGTGTTCAATGTGCTGGGCTTCGAGAACCACAACTCGACCACCTCATCCCCGATGGAGCAGTTCGCAGGCGCACGCCTTGAGTTCGACGCGATTCGCGGCGAGGATACGAACATGACCATCGGTGCAACCTACTACGCCGCGGGCATCGGCGCCGGGCAGAACTTCAACTTCGCGGGCGGCGCGCCTGAAGCGGTGAACATCGACCGCGCAGATGTGTTCGGCGCGGACATCAAGGCGAAGTTCGCCGGCTTCAACATCGGTGTGGAGTACGCTCAGAGCAACTTCTTGCGCGACACTTCCAACGTGCTGGATGAGGATAACTGGGCACTCGATGCGAACGTCGGCTACAACTTCAGCGAGAACCTCGGCTTGGTGGCTGGCTATCGCGAGGTGCGCCCGTACTTCGCAGCGCCGGGTTCGTGGGGTCGTGTCGGCTACCTCTACAACCCGTCCGACCTGCTCGGATTCTACGCGGGCGTGAACTACAACGCTTCGCAGGATCTGAAGTTCAACCTGCAGGGTGCGTTCCTCGAG
>JAOAFW010000239.1 GCA_026416065.1 Fimbriimonadales bacterium | reverse complement strand
GTTGTAGCCTCCGTTTGCTTCCGTGTCGCCGTGCCAGCGGTCGCCGCGGCGCGCCTCCAGCGTGCGTACGCGCGTCCAGTTCGTCCCACCATCCGTAGTGTATTCCACCGCGAGGAACTTGGACGAGCTATTACTCCAGCGCACATCGAACTTCACAACGATGTCTTTGTAGCCCGTGGTGGGTACGCTCACCACGATGCCTGCCCGACCAGAGTTCTGTCCTTGTGCAGGGTATTGAGTTGTCTGTAGTCCCCAGTTGGGCGGGTTGGGATGGTTCTGATTGTTCGGGTCCAGTGGTGAGCCACGAAAGCCCGTGTTACTGTTATTGAATCGAAACTCAGCCCGCGCAACGGAGATCTGTGCCTGCGACGCGAACACGCCCGCATCGGGAGTCAGCATCGCGTTCTCATTCAGGGGGGTCGACTCGTTGAAGTTCCAGAAGACCAACTGCGTCTGCGCCGCGGAGATGGTTATCGCGGCGGTCGCCAAGCCCAGCGCGCCTAACGCGCGAAATGTGCGGATTCCTTTCATTTTTTGCCTCCTGTAGGCGTAAGCCAAAAAAGTATGCCCGCTCAAGCATTAAGAATAGGTTAAGAGATGCCGTGCGTCTCGTACTGGAAAACGGTTTGGCTTCCCTCGTACAGCGAGAGAAACTGAAGCTGGCAAGGGAAGATTTTTTCGCCCCTTTCTGCGGGTTGCTCCTGTTGCAAGAGGGAAATCCGTAGAAGGGGCACGCAGGGTGACCGTTAACGCCTCAAAAGTGTTAAGGTTTTGTAAAATTGTGGTCTTAAGAAGAGAGGAAAAACAACCAGCCAAGTCAAAAAAACTGGTGGTGATACCATGCGCTTGAGGAAAAGTGGATACGGAATGATTTTCGCTGTGGGATGTGTTGCAGTGGGCGTGTTGTTTTGGCTGACTCAGGTTGCTGCGTCGCCGCAGTCGGGCGATTCCGCAGGCGACGCGCTGCGTGCCTTGGGTCAGGGCAACTACGCCGAAGCCGCCCGCCTTGCGGAACAGCTCAAGGCGAGCGACCCTGAGAAAGCATCTGCGCTCCGGGGCGCGGCGCTGGCAATGCAACGCCAGTATGCTCAGGCTATCCCTGAACTACAGCGTGCAGCGAACGCAACCGCGGGCAAGCCACGCTACCAGACGAGCTACGAATCCCTGACGGCTCTGCGTATCGCTTGTCTCGCTTTGTCGGGGGAGCGACCGCAGGCGGTTCAGCTGGCGAAAACCTTCAACCGCGAGACGGCGAAGCTCTACGCAGAGCAGTATCCCCGCCCAGCGATTGTATATGGCATCCTGCTCGGTGCGGCGATGCCTGACGCGGCGTTCACACCCGCCGAGGCGCAGCAGATGCTCCGATACGACGATCCCGCTTATGAGGTGCGGCACTACAAGCAACATCTCCAAGCTTATCTGCAACTGCGCCAGCGTCAATATCGTCCCGCACTGACCAGCCTGCGCCGTACCTACACCGACCCCGAAATTGCCGCCGTCGCGCCCAGCGCGCCGCAGCCTGAAACCCTGCTCGCAGAGGCGTACCTCCATCAGCAGCTGGGCGATAAAGCGACGATGCAGGCGCGTCTGCGCGCGGCGGAGCAGAGCCTGCGCACAGCCATGCGTCAGACAAACGAGGAGCAAAGACTGATGCATTACTGCACGCTCGCGCTGCTGGGGCGGGTGTTGTTCCCGAAAGAGTGGAAACTGTAATCGGTCAGGTTGCCCAAGGTGGATGCCCTGATTAGGGTACAACGCCTGAGTTTAGAAAACCGACAGGGAAGCGCAATTGAGCCTAAACCTCCTCCTGCATAGGGGAACCTGCGGGAGGAGGGATGCCCTCATCTTGCAGGTATAAGTGGGCTATGCATTCCGAACCTACGTAGGGCTTACACCGGCTATTTTAAATCGTAGAGGAAGCGATTGAGATTATCCGTGCGGGGGGTATGCTCATCGTGGTCGACGACGAGGACCGCGAAAACGAGGGCG
>JAOAFW010000259.1 GCA_026416065.1 Fimbriimonadales bacterium | reverse complement strand
ATTCAGGCACGCCCGCCGACTCGTACTCCTCGAACTTCACGAGCCGATCCACATTGCGCTGCTTGGGGCTGACCACCTCCACAATCAGGTCGGGGACGCCCTCAAAGTATTGCTCCGTGAACGCGCCTGAGTTGCTGTTGAGGATGACCACGATGTCAGGTTCCCGCGCGACGTGCTTGCCGTCGGACAAGGTGAATCCGACCAGCAGAGGGGGGTGGTGCGCCTCCCCTGTACGATGATAGTTCACCCAGGCGCTGACAATCTGATAAAGAAAACTGTTTGCCTTTTGATGCTCCACAGATACTGGCATTTTCAGAACGACCTCCCCGTCTATCCACTCGGCGTGGGTGTCTTCCTCGAGCCATTCCAGGAACTCCTCGAACGAGACTTTGTACTGCGGCGGCGTGCGAGTCTCGGCGTAGATGACCTGTTCCATCGTTCTCACCCAGCCTAAAGGATACCCCAGTGGGTACAATCCTCTATGTTATGCAACCTCTATCCCAAATTGACCGCGAAGCGTGGCGGTTTATCAACTCGGTCAGTATCGTAACCGTGTCCGTTGACGGCGTTGTAAATGCGATGAGCGCGGAGTGGTGCGCCCCTGTGTCGCTCAAGCCGCCGCTGATTGGGGTGTTTGTCGGCGAGGAGCGATTTACCCGCCCCCTAATCGAGCGTGTAGAGACTTTCGGCGTGAGCCTGATTGCCGAGGAGCAAGCCTGGATTGGGCGCGTGTGCGGCAGGCATTCCGGACGCGAGGTCAACAAAATCGCCGAGTTTAATCTCCCGGTAGAGCCTGCGCAGTTTATCGACGCGCCGTTGATTGCGGGCGCGGCGGCGCAGTTCGAGTGCCGCGTGCTGGAGCGGCGGGTGTACGGCAGCCACATGCTGGTTGTGGGTGAGCCATTGCGAGCAGTAGGCAACCCCGAAAAACGAGCGATTGCCTACTCCAGAGGACGATTCTACCGACTGGGCGAGGAAATCGAGGGTTGAAAGGCAGGGGGCAGATTGCCATCCACCCCCTGCCGAAAGGTTCTACTGTCGCGATTCGCTTAAGTGTTCGGCGTACCGCCCGGAATGCCCGACAGGTCGCAGGGCAGCGTGTAGGTGTCCACCTCGCCGCTGCTGGTGGGCGAACGCCCGGGAATGCGCGCGTCGCGCCGATACCACTTCGCGTGCCCGTCCACAAAGTTGATGTTGATGCCGTCTTTGTGGCGTGGGTCGCCCGGAAAGTTATCCCAGCCAAACGGTCCCACCGGGCGCGGGCAGCGCGGGTCGATGGGCGGGTCGCTCGCACGCTTGTACACGGAGTCGAAAAACATTGTGGTGTTTACGGGATCCTGAATCGCCGCCAACGGCACCACAGGGTCTTGCTCGAACAAGCCCGGCGGCAGCGCAGGGTCCTGAAACACCGCGAAGTTCAGCGCGTACGACGCATAACGGAAGTTGCCACTCGTGCGCAGCCCCAACGTCGCCAGAATCGACTGAAAATCGATACCCGGACGGTTCGAAGGGCACACCAGGATCTCGACGTTCTTCATATAGGGCATTACCGCATCGAACACGGTGAACACGCGGTCGTTGGAGCCGGGCTGCAAAACCGCCCGATCCATGCTGTACACGCTCTGGGGGAACAGCTCGTCGTAGTCCTGCACATAGCCCAGCGTCGCCAACGCGAACTGGCGCAGGTTGCTCAGACACGAGGTCTGACGCGCGCTCTCGCGCGCTTGCGCGAACACAGGGAACAGAATCGCCGCCAGAATGGCGATAATCGCTATCACGACCAGCAACTCAATCAGCGTAAAACCACGCCGGAACGAATTCGCCTTACTCATAACGGCGGGAAAGTTTACTGACCCGAAGGTTAAGAAAAAGTTATAACCCACGCTATCGCCGAATTCAGGTGGTGCGCGGGCATGAGGTATAATCGTTCGCTGGAGGAAAACGCCTTGCGGTACATCCCAAGCATCGGCATGGAAGTGCATGCGCAGCTCTTAACGGAGAGCAAGATGTTCTGCGCATGCCCCACGCGCTTCGGCGATTTGCCCAACACGAATGTGTGTCCCATTTGCTTGGGCATGCCGGGCGTGTTGCCTGTGCCGAACCGAAAAGCCGTGGAGCATGTGATCCGCACTGCGCTCGCCCTGAACTGCCAGATTGCCCCACTCACGATGTTCTACCGCAAGAACTACTTCTACCCCGACCTGCCCAAAGGCTATCAGATTTCGCAATACGGTGAGATTCACCCTATCGGCACACGCGGCTCTCTGGAAATTGAAGTGGAAGGCGAGCGAATTCCCATCCGCATCCGCCGCGTGCATTTGGAGGAGGACACGGGTAAGCTGTTCCACTACCTGCCAGGCGAGAGCGAAGTAGACTTCAATCGCGCGGGCGCGCCCCTGATGGAGATCGTCACCGATTTCCCGCCCGACATCCACTCCGCTGAAGCCGCCAAAGAGTACCTTGTACAACTCCGCGCGGTGCTGACCTATTTAGGCGTGTGCGACGGCAAGATGGAGGAAGGCTCGCTGCGCTGTGAACCGAACATCAGCGTCGCGCCCGAAGGCAGCGAGCGACTCGGCGTCAAAACCGAACTCAAGAACCTCAACTCGTTCCGCTCCGTCGTGCGCGGCATCGAGTTCGAAGTGCAACGGCAAATCAAAATCCTGGAAGAAGGCGGGCAAGTCATTCAGGAAACGCGCGGCTGGAGCGAGGAAGGCGCGTACAGCTTCCCTATGCGCACCAAAGAGTTCGAACAGGACTATCGCTACTTCCCCGAGCCTGACATCGTACCCATTCAAATCACCGAGGAGTGGCTGGAGCAGCTCCGCGCCACGATTCCCGAACTGCCTCTGCAGAAAGCCGACCGCTACCGCAAAGAGTACGGACTGGGCGACGCCGAAACGCGCATCCTCACCGCCGACATCGACACGGCGACCTACTTCGAACAGTGCGTGGAACTCGGCGTGGAGCCGAAAACCGCCAGCAACTGGATTACTGTTGAATTGCAAGCGCGACTGAACGAGACCAATTCGGCGATTCGCGACTCGAAACTTCAGCCAGCGCAATTAGCCGACCTGGTAGACCTGCTGCAGAAGAATGTAATCTCTGGACGCATCGCAAAAGAACTCTTCGACGAAGTGTTCCAAACAGGCGAAATGCCGTCTAAAATCGTGCAGGAGCGCGGGCTGGTGCAGATTTCCGACGAAGACTCGCTGCGCGCCGCCGCTCGCAAAGTGATTGCAGAGAATCCCGATGTGGTGGAGAAGTATCGCGCGGGCAAGGCCAGCGTGCTGGGTTTCTTAGTGGGACAGTTGATGCGCGAAACGCAGGGGCGCGCCAACCCGCAACGCGCACAGGAACTCCTGCGCGAGGAACTGGAGTAAACCAGATATGGGCACGCGAAAATTTTTACGGTATGGTATTAGCCTTGTAATGATTGGGCTGGGCGTTGGCATTATCTATTATGAATATTTTCTCTACCAGCGTTCAGAAGGGTTGCTGTTAGGTGGTCTTTTGATTCTCTGGGCGTTTGTGCGAATTTGGATGCTCCGCCAGTTCGTGGAGCGTCGGATTCGATGAGGCGAAGAGGTTAGCGATGGGGCTAAAACTATTCGGCTGGAGAAAAGCGAAGCAGCAGGTGCAGGAAGCGCAGCCGCCAAAGCGTCTGCTCATTCCGTTTAGCAACATGCACGATGATCGCGAGGCGTTGCGCTTCGCCTGCGAAATGGCGCAGGTGTTCGACGCACACTTGACTATATTGTGTCTGGTGGAGACGCCGCGCTCGGTCGGGCTGGAGAGTTGTCCCGCCGCGCGCTTGCAGGAGGGCGAACTGGCGGCGGCAGCTGCCCGTGAAATCGCCGAAGAGATTGGGGTCGCGGAATGTGAAACGGTGATCCGACCGGCACATCACTGCGGATATTCGATTGTCAACGCCGCGGAGGAGTACCAAACCGATTTACTTTTTATCACGGCGCGTTATCGCAATGGACGCGCGCGTCCCGCGCTGGACGATACGGTGGAAGTTGTGCTGCGTAAGGCGCGTTGCCAGGTCTGGCTCTATGGTGCGCCTCAGGAGGTAGACTAAACATGCGAATCGTGATTATGGGCTGTGGGCGTACAGGTTCGATGCTGGCGCTGCTGATGAGCCACGCAGGGCATCAAGTTACGGTCATCGAGAAGTCGCAAGACGCCCTGCTCCGACTGGGCAAACGCCATAGCTGTAATGTGGTCGTGGGCGATGGGCTGGACGAGGACACCCTCCAACGGGCAGAGGTGGACAAAGCCGATGCCTTTATCGCCTGCACGAACGGCGATAACACGAACCTGATGGTGGTGCAGATGGCGCGGGAGTTGTTTGGCGTCCGGCGTATCGGGGCAAAAGTCAACGATCCTGTGCGGGCGGAAGCCTACCGTGAGTACGGCATCTTTACCGTAACCAGCGGCGCGCTGCTGGCAGGCTATCTGCGCGACTGGCTACTGGGCAACCCGACCCGCAACATCGAGGAATACAATCAGTTCTATCCTGAACTGCGTCAGCTGCTGGAGGACTGAACATGAAGCGTGTGTGGGGGCTACTGTGCGCCTGCACCCTGTTGTTTGGTTGTCGTAGCGCGGACTCGCCCCCCAGCGAGCCGTTTCAGTTCCCCATAGCGGTATTCGTTCAGGGCAAGCCCAACGACTACTGGGATGCGGTGTTGCGGGGTCTGGAAAGTCGGCTTGATTTGCCCGGCGTGCAACTGGAAAAAGTGTTTTTTGCCCCTGCTGAGAGTGCGACGGTGGTGCAGCGGATGCGCGAGGGCGATTGGCGCGCCGTCGCTTTCTGCGCATCCAGCGACGCATGGGCAAAGCGCTGTGTGGATCAAACTCTCCAGGCTGGTGTGCCCGTCGTGCTGGTGGGCGCAGACCTCCCCGACACAGCGCGTTTGGGCTACGTGGGTACCTACTACTACGACGCGGGGCGGAAAGCCGGCGCATGGTATGCGCGGCGCGTTGCCTACGGCGAAGTTGTTGTGATTGCGGCACATCCTGTGCCGCGCGCCGTGTCCGAGTTCTGGGATGGCTTCCGGCACGGACTGCTGTTCAACCAGCGCGTGCAGGCGCGCCTCGTTCCGCTTAGCGATAGCCAAAACACGCCATCGGTGATTCAAAAAGTGCAATCGGAAAGGGGCGTTCGGGGTATCTTCTTGATGGGTGCGGAAGTAGCACAGCAGGGAGTCGGCGTTGCACGTCGAATGAACTTAGGCGTCCTCAGCTGGCGCGAATCGGCAAACGACTGGTACCTGTCCGAACAAATCGATATGCTCATCTTGGAGCGCCCTGAGGAAATCGGCGTTCGCACAGCCAATCTGCTGCGCAATCTCAGTCAGGGACGTGGCGCAGACCTACAGATCGTGTACGTGCCCTACGAATGGCGAGCCCGTTAGTGTTCAAAACTCGCAATTGTTCTGTGATGGACGATGGGACAACTGACGTATACTATAGTAAAACGACACAAGGAGGCACGACGGTGAAGCCCAAAGCACTTCAGGTGCTGGAGGTCGCCCTCGCTGCAGTTCCTGAGAGCGAGTCGCGTCTAAAGGGGGAGCGCGAGTTGTTCATGCGAACGGTACATCATCTGATACGTCCGACTCGTGTGTGGGTCAATCCTGACCACACGGTCGAGACAGCGCTGGTGCTGCTTCGGGGGCATCGGTTGCAGGGGTTGCCCGTTTACGAAGGGGGGAAAATCTTGGGTATCGTGGAGCCAACTTCGCTGCTGAACGCTCCTCCCGAAGCACCCGTGCGCACCGTGATGCAAACAGATCTGATGGTCGCCACACCACAAACCCCGTTGCGCACCGTCGCAGAGTGGTTCCAGCGCCATCAGCAAACAGTGATGCCCGTGATGGAAGGGGAGCAGCTGATTGGGCTGATTACGGTCTTTGACCTGCTCTCGGAAATCGGGCGTAGCTATGATCCTATGACGGGACTGCCTTGGTCGGACTATCTGCGTGAGTGGAGTATCGAGCGGCTTGCAGAAGGCAAGGAGATCACTATCATTTTTCTTGATTTAGATAACTTCGGCGTGTTCAACAAGCGCTATGGGCACATTGTAGGGGACGAGGTCTTACGGCGCGTGGCGCAGTTGTTGCTTGCCGAGACCGACTCGGAGACCGATGTCGTGTGTCGTTGGGGCGGCGACGAGTTCGCGATAGCTACCCTGCGCCGTCGTGAAGAGGCGGGACTGCTCGCACATCACTTGAGTCGCCAGATTACGAATATCCACCTTCCGGAAGTGGACATCCCCATATCGGTCTCTTATGGCTATCAAGGCGGCAAACGCACGCGCGAGCGCGAGCAGGTACATTACGCCGCCACCGTCGATAATCTGGTCAACCTCGCCAGTCAAGAGTGTCTGATGATGAAGGGATTATCGCCGCGCTCGATGCAGGGTGGGCAGCTTCCCCTGCCCATTCAAGCGGTTATCGAGGCTTCCCAGCCGTGCGAGAAACGCATCAAAATCCAGAGCGTCTCCTACGAACGCGAGGGACGCCGCGCAAAAGCGCGAGTGTACCTGCAGGCGGACGCGCGGGTACTGGAAGGTGAAGCCGACGGCGAGGCACAACCCCAGCGTCTCATTGCAGAAGCGACACTCAATGCGCTTAAACCCCTGACTCCGCCCCCCATACAGATGACCTTACTGCAGGTGATCGAGAGCACGGGCGAATCCAGACACGCAATTGTCAGTGTGATCATCCTCTGGGAGAATGGCGAAATCCGTCAGGAACTCGTTGGCAGCGCACTTTTGCGAGAGGATCCAAACCGCGCCGTTGCTGCTGCTGTGCTGGACGCCCTCAACCGACCGCTGGGACGCATGCTGGATAACCTATAGCAGGCAGCATTCAACGGGAGTGCGACGCGCGACTAAGGCACAAGGGTCGTCGTAGCCTACATGCGTTCCTGAATCAGGCGCAGAATTGCGGGGTCGCCGCTCCGTTTTGCAGCATCCAGCACCATCTCACCTAACGCGCTCTGCGCTTTGGGGTCTGCCCCGCGTTCCAGAAGGAGTCTGACGGTCTCTCTGTGCCCGTTTTCTGCTGCCATCATCAGCAGCGTGCGTCCATTGCGGTCGCGCAAGTTGGGTGAAACGCCTTTATCGAGCATCGCCTGTAGCACGCGCGTTCTGCCGTAGATAGCGGCGTAATGCACGGGCGAGTTGCCCGGCGTGCGGTTCTCCCGGTCGCCCGATTTATCGCGGGCGTCTAAACTTGCGCCTTTCTCAATCAGCAGCAGCGCAATCTCGTCATAGCCGCGTATGACGGCGATGCTCAACGCCGTCAGCCCCGACTTCGTCCGAGCATTCACAACTGCACCGCCCGTCAGCACGCGCTGCAACTGCTCGATATCGCCCGACTCTACCGCCTGCAGCAACTGCTCGTTGCGTTCAATCTGCGACGCGCGTACACTCCGAAACCACGGCGACACCAGCACCAGTACTGTGAGAACCACCGGGGCGACAAACAGCCCCAGTACCAGCAGCTTCGATGCCTTGCTGCTTGTTCCCATCTCTGCTTCACTCGTGGAGCGCATACTGCAACGCCTCAATAAATCGCTCATTCTGTTCAGGTGTGCCTGTGTTCACGCGCAGAAAGGTCGGCATGCCAAACGCCTCGCCCGTACGCACGAGAACGCCTCGTTCCAACAATCGCTTCTGGATGCGCGCGCATTCACAGCCCACCTCAATCAACAAAAAGTTCGCCTGGGAGGGTACGGCACGCAGCCCTAACCGTTCGCATGCCGCCTGAAGGTATTCCAGCCCTGCACGGTTAAACGCCCGCGTGCGGTCGATGTGTTCTGCATCGCGGAGGGCGGCGGCGGCAGCAACCTGCGCCAGGGTGTTCACATTAAACGGCTCCCGCACACGTTCGACCGGGTCTAACAGCTCAGAGCGCGCGACGGCATACCCTACGCGCAGCCCTGCCAGTCCATATGCTTTGGAAAAAGTGCGCAACACTACCACATTCCGCCCCGCTCGTACATAGTCCAGCCCGTGCGGATAGTCGGGATGGTCGGCATACTCGAAGTATGCCTCGTCCAAAATCACCAGCACATGGTCAGGGATACGCTGCAGAAACCGCTCCAGCTCCTCTCGATACACTATCGTGCCTGTCGGATTGTTCGGATTCGCGATATAGAGCAGCTTAGTACGCTCAGTGATTGCCTCTGCCATCGCGTTCAGGTCGTGGCGGAAATCGGGCGTGAGCGGAATCCGCGTTAGTACCGCCTGATTCAGCTGCGCTGACGCTTCGTAGCGTACGAAGGATGGGTGCGCCATTATTAGTTCATCCTCCGGCTCCAAGTAGGCGACTCCGAACAGATGTATCAGCTCGTCTGAACCGTTGCCGAAGGCGAAATAGCTGCGCGGTAGGTTGTGAAACTGGCTCAGTGCGTCGCGCAGCACCGTACAGTTGCCGTCGGGATACAGGTGGATTTTGTCCAGATGGTGGAGGATTGCCTCTTTCGCACGCGGTGATGCACCCAGAGGGTTTTCGTTCGCTGAGAGCTTGATGAGTTCGTCGAGACCCAGTTCCTGCATCAGCTGCTCAGGCGTCTTGCCGGGACGGTAGGGCTGCATCTGATGTACATGAGCGCGTGCGTGGATGGACATATTTCAATTTTACCCTACAGCCTGAGTGGGTATAATCCGCGACACCACCCCAAAACGGAGATTGAAATGCACATTCTACTTACAGGTTGTGCGGGTTTCATCGGCGCTAAAACCGCTGAGATTCTCTTAGAACAAGGGCACATGGTGACTGGATGGGATAGTATCAACGATGCCTACGACCCCCGGCTTAAACACTGGCGATTGAGCCAGCTCAACGACAAAGCAAACTTCCGGTTTTTTCAGGTCGATATCAGTGAGTGGGAGCCCGCGCAACGGGTCTTTGAGGCGTATCTACCGTATGATGCTGTAATCAACCTCGCGGCACGGGCGGGTGTGCGCCAAAGTGTCCGCGACCCGTGGGTCTATATCGCCACGAACACTCAGGGCGCACTGAATCTGCTGGAACTGTGCCGGCGACATGGCGTGAGTAAATATGTGCTTGCGTCTACCTCCAGCTTGTACAGTGGAAACGAACGCCCCTTCCGCGAAGATATGCCCACTGATCGTCCCCTCTCACCTTATGCCGCCTCCAAAAAGGGGGCGGAGACACTGTGTTATACTTACCATCATCTCTACGGGTTAGACATCAGTGTGTTGCGCTACTTCACTGTGTACGGGCCCGCAGGGCGCCCTGATATGAGCATCTTCCGGTTTATTCGCTGGATTGCCGAAGAAGAGCCGATTCAGGTTTTCGGGGATGGGTTGCAGGAACGGGATTTCACTTATGTGGACGACATCGCGCGGGGCACGATCGCCGCGTTGAAACCGTTAGGCTACGAGGTGATTAACTTAGGCGGTGATCGACCGGTGCCGCTGAAGTGGATTATTGAGACCATAGAGAACTTACTGGGTAAGAAAGCTCGCTGGTGCAGTCAGCCGATGCACCCTGCCGATGTACAGGCGACGTGGGCGGACATTGCCAAAGCTCGCGCCCTGCTGAGTTGGGAACCCCAGATAAGCCTCGAGGAAGGTTTGGAACGCTGTGTAAAATGGTACCTTACTCACCGTGAGTGGGCGAAGACCATCGTGTTGCCCTGACCCGCACAGGATGCCAGTAGTAGATGTCCTCGCGCAGGCAGTCTCGATGTAGATTGTCTATTCGCCGTGAACGCTGTAGCAGGAGATGTGAAGCGCCTGTTAAAAATACGGTATGTTGAACGAAGGAAGGGTCGTTCCCACGTGGAAGCCCCTGTTCCAAGCCCGGGGGCTTCCTTTTTCGGTACAATATGCCTTCGATGGCACGCAGGCAGGCATCGACAGGTGGCTTGATTCCCCGTTTAGAGTGGCGCATTCGCCCCGAGAGTGAAACCGGTGTTCTTATTCAGTCTATTCGCTCGCGCATCGAGGGCAACGCGCGACTGGTTGGCAGTAGAGGCAGTGCGACTTACGGCTTTCGGGTGCTGGGTGGAATGGACATCAGCATTCGTCTCACCATCGCGGGCAGTGGACAGGTGCGTGTGCGCACGCAGGCAGGTGGACTACTTGTACGCTCCCTGCGCGGCGGCACACAAACGGTTAATCTGACCACGCGCGTTCCCTTAAATCCTCCCGTTCAAAACTTGCAAGTGATTATCGAGGCGGCGCGGCGGGGACAGGTGCGCCTCTATGCGATGGAGGTGGTCGCCACCGATCGCGATGAAGACCGAGACGGCATTGGCGATGGCGTGGAGCGGTTGCTGGGCGCGTCTGCCAATGCGCTTCGCCCAACGATTCCGCAAACACTGCGAAGTAGCTACCAGACGGGTTCGGACTATGCTCCTCGTCTTGATCTCGCGACGGATGCCGTTATCCTGCACAGTTTTGACCCGCTTCGCCTTGCGAACTGGAAGGCACGGGGCTACCCCGTTATTCAGATGGGTGGTTTTCGTGACTACCTGCCCTACGCGGAGGCAAACCCCAACGCCGTCCAACGACGGCAAGATGGTTCCCCTATCGCCATCGAGACCAGTTTCTACTTGACTCCGACACCCGAGCGCATCGAATCGCTGGCTCGCCTGTACCTGCGGATGCTGGACGCGGGCGCAGACGCGATTTGCCCCGAAGAACCCGAATACTGGGCTGACGCGGGCTACGAAGAAGCGTTTCGCCAGCTGTACACAACGCAGCTGGGGCGCTCTTGGCAAGCTCCCCACCAGTCGCACACGACGCGCTGGACGGCGGACAGGCTCAAGGCGCAGCTTATGACGGAAGCCGTTCACGCTATCCTCAATGCCGCACGCACCCGCAAGCCGAGCGCAAAACGCATGGTCGCGCTGCATAGTCCCCTCAACTACGCGCTCTGGCGTATCTGTCTGGCGCATCACGATCTGATTTTCGGGTCTGGCTCTTTGGTAGAAGAGGTGATTGGGCAGGTGTGGTCAGATACGGTGCGCACTTCCATCCCGTATGACGGAGAGTATCGCGCTGAGCCGTTCGCCACCGCCTATCTGGAGTATGCTTCGTTAGCAGGGCTGATGCAGGGTTCAGACAAACGGCTCTGGTTTCTAAACGACCCGCTCTCGGATGTACCGAGTCGCCCGATGACGGAGCATCAGCAGTTCTACTTCAATACGCTGGTTGCCTCGTTGATGTTTCCTGAGGCGACGGGTTATGAAGTTCTGCCTTGGCCCGAGCGTATTTTTGGAAATGTGCCGGCGGAATATGCAGTCGTGATTCTCAGCGCGGCGCGCGCCTGTGAAGCCATCGCGCAGCAGGCAAATGCTGCCCTCGATGCGGGTGTAGAAGGGATTGGCATGCTGTTCAGTGACTCGATGACGGCGGTGCGCGGCGCGCCCGAAGTTGCCCCTGTGGAAGATATGATGACTCTGGGCGCATCGCTGGTGAACGCGGGGGTGCCCCTGAGCCTCTACTCGTTCCAACGCTTGCCGGAGCGTCCTCTGCCGCGCAGCCTGCGTGTGCTACTCTGGACCCCCGACACGGTCAAGCCCCTCCACGAGAAGGAGTTGCGCGCGCTTGCCAACTGGGTACAGAGTGGCGGGTGGCTGTTCATCGTCGGCGGTACGAACGGCTACGACGCCGTTCCCGAAACGCCCTGGCGTCAAGCAGGGCAATCCACCCCAATCCACTGGCTGATGCAGATGCTGGGGCTGGGCATCGAGCTGGAAACAATCGCGCCTGAGCCTGCGCCTGCAGAGGCGTGGCGAACGCTCGGCATCCATGGAAACGAGCCAGCGCAGGGAACCTTCAATCGTCGCTGGGTGGATATCGACCTCACGCCGTATGCCGGGCAAACCGTTTACGTAAAATTCAGTGATAGCCTACCCAACACCGGTTGGGGCGCGCTGTTGCGACAGGTGCGACTGGAAGCGGACAGCAAGACCGTCGCGGCGTTTTTCACAGGATCGCCTGCGGAGCCGTTGTTCCTGCACACGAACCACAAAAGCCGGCTCAACGCCACCAGCGAGCGATTTGCAGACTATGACGCATGGTTCGTATACCGCTTCCCCTTGCCCTCAGCCCGTGCAATTACCCTGCGCCTCGAGCTGGCTCAGGAGTGGCGACTGGACATCAGCACGCAACCGCCTTACAGAGAGCATCTTGCTGTTCCCACGCGCCCTGATTTGCCCCGAGTCAGCCTGCGCGACGACGAGACGATCACCATCTACCGCACGAACGGTGAAACGTTCTACACCTATCAAGGCGCGCCGGTGGGCGTGAGTATGCGTGTGGGGCGTGGCGGGATTGCACTGCTGGGCGTGTCGGGCAGGGCGTTCGGCAACACTCTCGGTGGCGCGCGAGACTGGCGGACGATTATGCAGTACGTCTGCGGGCTGGCGGGAGTGCGCTATCGCGAACGGGCGCGTATCGTCGCGCGGCGGGGGGACTGGCTCGCCGCATATGGAACTTATCGAACCACGACCCTGCGAGGCACGTATCTGGACGCGCTCGACCCCCGTCTTCCTATCCAAACTGACCCCGCTTTGAACCCTGCGACACCCCGCTTGCTATTGCAAGTGGACGCTCGGCTGCGCACTGCAGGACTGTTGCATACAAACGCGCAGGTGCTACTGCGCCACGAGACCAGCGGGCAGCTGGCGTACCTGGTGCGAGGTCCGGAAGGTGTGAACGGCGTGGCGCGGTTCAGCCTGCGGGGACTCCGGGGACAGGCGAGTTTGACCGACACGCTCGGCAACCCCCTATCTCTTAATGCTGAGCGTGAGGGCAATACACTACTGGTGCGTTGGAATCTCAGCCCGGATGGACAGGTGCTCATCGTGCGATAGGTACACTCCAGCAGGATGAATCGAGTTGCGCTCTGGCTCTGGTTGCTGGTCATCCTGCTGCGTCTGCTTTACGCGCTGCTGGCGACGCAGGTCGATCCGCTACTACGCGCCAATCCCCTGCATGGCGACGCGGTCATCCACGACAGGATGGCATGGCGCCTCGCAAGCGCGGGGGAGTATCGACTGGAGAAAGGCTTGATGACCGCACCTGCCTACATCTACCTGATGGCAGGCGTATACACGCTGGTAGGGCACGCGCCGATGGCAATACGATTGTTGAATGCGTCGTTGGGACTGCTCACGCTCTGGGGTCTGTGGCAGCTGACTCGAAAGCTGACGGGTGAACGAGCAGCGCAGTGGGTGCTGCTGCTGGGCGCACTGCACCCGCACTTGCTAATGATTACAGGCTGGCTCTATACGGAGAACCTCGCCCTACCCCTTGCTGTCTGGGCGGTGTACTGTTTGTGCTATGGGCGTGGGGCGGTCGGCGCGTTAGGTGGGGGTGTGTTGCTGGGGCTGCTCGCGCTTACACGGGCGAACTATTTGCCGTTTGCATTACTGGCGGCACTGTGGCTCCTCTGGCGTGGACGTAGCTGGCAGGCGCCCATGCTCACGCTGGTTGCGACGCTGGTGACCGTCGCGCCTTACGTGGCGTACATTTCCGCACGATACGGCGCGTTCATCCCCATCGGCTTAGGGGGCTACGTACTGCTGTGGGCGAATAACGAATACGCTGACGGGGGCTTCGATCCGAACTTTCTGGAACGCGAGTTGACTATCGGGGGCGAGACGAAGCTCACCCGCGCATGGCTGGACGCGCCCGACCCCGTACAGCAAGATCGCCAGGCGATGCGTCTTGCCTTCCAGTGGATTCGCGAGAACCCCGTGGCATGGTTGACACTCTTAGGACGCAAACTCGCGCTCACGCTCTCAGCGTTTGGATTGCAGAATCCCGAAAATCGCGACGTTGGCGCGGCGCTGCGCTTTGCCGACGGCGTGTACTGGGTGTTCCTTGCGTTAGCGGGCTACGGTTTATGGCGACTGGGCTGTGTAGACAAATCTATCGCCGTGCTGCTTGCTTTGCTTATTGGCTGGACGCTGTTCACTATCCTGCTGTATGCGGGGGGCAGTCGCGCGTTGTTGCCTGTGCAGCCGTTCCTGGTATTGGGCGCAGCGGTCGGACTAACGGCAGTGAGGCGTGCGACGGCAGAAACGCCGTCGCACCATGAGGATTAGGGTGTGAAGTTGGTATCGGGTTTCACGCGCCGGGTGAACGCCGCCAGCAGGCGCGCTGCGTTCTCCACATCGTCGAGGTGGAGCAGCTCGCACGGCGTGTGCATATAACGCAACGGCACGGAGACCAGCCCGGTCGCCATGCCCGCTTTGTTGAGCTGCATGGCGTTCGCGTCGGTGCCGGTGCCGCCGCCTGCCGCCTCCAGCTGGTACGGGATGCCCTCCGCTTCCGCCGCTTCCACGAGCATCTCGAACACACGCGGGTTGATATTCGCGCCGCGACAGATGACGGGTCCCTTGCCAGGACGCATATCGCCCACGCGCCGCTTGTCGACGGTGGGGTAGTCCGAAGCGTGGGTCACATCGACGGCGATACCGACAGGCGCGTCCACGCCATACGCGCTGGTGCGTGCGCCGCGCAGCCCGATCTCCTCCTGCACGGTGGCGACGGCGTACACGGCAGCCGTGGGGCGGTCCTCCGCAAGCAGGCGCAACGCCTCCGCCACGATGAACGAACCCATCTTGTTGTCGAACCCGCGCGCCGTCGCAAAGCCGTTCTGCATCTCCTGAAACTCCACCGCGAAGGTCACGGGGTCGCCGATGCGCACTTTGGACTGCGCGTCCTCTTTGTCCTTCGCCCCGATGTCGATCCACAGGTCATGCAACTTGGGGGCTTTCGTGCGCTCATCGTCGTCTAACAGGTGGATGGGCTTCTTGCCAATCACACCGGGGATGGAGCCGTTTTTGGTATGTACCAGCACGCGCTGCCCGACGGGGATAACAGGGTCGTGTCCGCCAATTGGACCGAAATAGAGGAACCCTTCGTCGGAGATATACTTCACGATGAAGCCGATTTCGTCCATGTGTCCCGCGAACATCACGCGGGGCGCGCCCGATTCGTTCAGCACGGCAATCGTGTTGCCCATCACATCGGTATAAACTCGGTCGGCGAACTCGCGCGTGTAGGCGCGATACACTTCCGCCGCGCGCTGCTCGTAGCCTGAGGGCGACGGTGCGTTCACTACAGCCTTCAAAAACGCAAGTGATTCAGGTCTCATAGCGTCTCTCCTGTTTTACGCAATAGATTCGCCATTTCGATGGCGCTGAGCGCGGCTTCGTTGCCCTTGTTGCCCATCTTGCCGCCCGCACGCGCCAGCCCCTGCTCAAAAGTGGCGTCGGTGAGGATTCCCAGCGCGATGGGCTTACCCGTCTCCATCATTAGGCTCATCAGCGCGCTGCAGACCACGCTGCTGATGTGTTGCGCGTGGCTGGTCTCGCCCTGCAGCACCGCGCCGAGACAGATAATCGCGTCGTATTCGTTGGAGTGGGCGCCCTCCCGCGCGACGACGGGAATCTCCCAGCTGCCGGGAACGGTGTAGATGTCGATGGCGTCGGGGTCTGCGCCGTGTCGGAGC
>JAOAFW010000231.1 GCA_026416065.1 Fimbriimonadales bacterium | reverse complement strand
GTGTTGTCGCACACCACAATCATCACGGGTGGGACGGGCATCCCCGCCTGCTGAAAGGCGTCGTAGGTGCGCTTCCATTCCGAAGCCAGCATCGCCAGCGCGCCCTCTGCCTCGCGCAGCACCGCCTCAGGGCGCGCCCGTCGACGCGCCGTCTGCCGTTCCGAAGCAGGCAAGGACTGGTTGATAGATTCCCACAGCCGAAAATAGCGCGGAATCAGCAAGCCCGTATTGTCGTCAACGGGCACACGCGGGATTTTGACAATCCCGCTTTCGATAGCGTCCACCAACCCGAAGTCCGACACAATCCACTCAAAAGGCTTGCCCTCGTCGTAGCCACTACCTTTGATGTAGAACGGCGTCGCCGAAAAGTCGAGGCAGAGGTTAATTCCCCGCGCCTTGTGAATCCGATCCAGTCCGCTAATCCAGACGGTTGCTTCCTCGCGCTCGGCGATTTCCTCTGGGGAGAGGGCTTCGCGAAGTTCTTCAGGGATAGGCGCGGGGCGGTAGGCATGGTGCGCTTCATCGTTTATCACCAGCAGGTTGCGCTTTGTTCCCAGCTCCTGAAGCACGCGATTGCAGAACGCAGCGTCGCTCTCTGCGCCGCGCTGTACCACGCTACGCGAGCGGGCGTCATCTTTCGGCAGAAACAGATGCCAGTTCACAATCTGGTACCTGCCTTGCTGAAGCCAGTCTACCAGCCCGCGCGGCACAAGGTCGAATCGGTCGTAGTAGTTATCAGGACGATGGGGAAGCAGCACCTGCAGGCGTTCTCGTATCGTGAGGTTCGGGCACACCAGCAGCACAGCATCGGAGAAACGCCTGTCTTGCGGATTGGCAAGCTTGTTCAGCACCTGCCAAGCAATCGCCATCGCCATCACGACGGTCTTGCCTGTGCCCGTCGCCATCTTGCAGGCGTAGCGGACAAGGTTCTGGTCTTTAGGGAGCGTAATCCCCTGCCGTTCGGCAGGCGGCGATTCCACCAGCCAAATGAGCGTCTCGACGGCTTCGCGCTGGCAAAAGAACAGTTTGCGCTCGCGCTCAGGGCGGTTCCAGTGGTTCAGCAGTTGCCGCGTGATAGGCGTGACATTGGGATAGCCCTGCTCGCGCCACGCCCGCACGCGCTCGCGAATAGCGTTCACCTGCTCCAGCGGGATGAACTCTTCTTCCAGCAACGCTATCTGCGCGGGCGAAGTGCGCGCCTTGAGATAGTAGCCCGCGAGGCGTCGTCCCGCTTTCAGCACAGGCTGTCCTGCCTCGTATGCCCAGTGGCGCGTCGGTTCCTCATACGCCGAGTTGATGATGGGGTTGTCGACGAGCATCGGTATGTTCGTATGATACCCCGAATCATGAAGTGGGCGTGTAGGGAAGTGGGCGTGTAGGGGCAGGTTCGGAACCTGCCCCTACACGCCGCGCGCCCTGCCCATTCCGACGCGCCCTGTCCGTCCCCCATCCCCGTGTAGGGGCGCGTCCCCGACGCGCCCTGCCCATTCCGACGCGCCCTGCCCGTCCCCCATCCCCGTGTAGGGGCGCGTCCCCGACGCGCCCTGCCCAT
>JAOAFW010000227.1 GCA_026416065.1 Fimbriimonadales bacterium | reverse complement strand
CGTGGACGTGGCATTTGCTATGCTCCAATAACGAATGGTATGCGACCTGTAGCGGTGGCTTATGTGGCACAAACCCGGATCGGTATGCGTACTACAACAACTGGGGACAGTCCTACTGTGGTTCCCCATCCGGATTGGGCTTTCCCGGAGCGGGTTCAACGGTGATTTTCCCTGCATCGGCGAACGCACTGCTGGCGAGCAGTGTCGATGTCAAGACGGTTACGCTCAACTCGGGCGGACAATTATCGTTCTTATCGGGCAGTCTGCTTCTGCGCGACCCCGCAAACAACGCGCCCGGCGTTTTCAATAACGCCGGATTGTTTCGGTTGCCCGCTACAGGTGTCGGTCGCTCCTTGCGAGGTGTGTTCGTGAATACAGGCACGCTGCGCCACGAAGCGAGTGGCTTCAATTGCTATGTAACAACGTTCCAGAACAGCGGCACTGTAGAGCTGCAAAGCGGCGAGTGGTATGGCTGGGATGCCCCGAACAGCTTCACCAACACGGGCGTTGTGCGCAAGCGCGCGGTTGATGTGAACACGCCCGGTGAGTTTTCCATCGGCGGGAGTTTCAAGATTGACAATCGCGGTACCGTCTCCACTGAGCAGGGCGTGCTGCGCATAACCGCCGACCTCGACGGCGTCAACGCGGTCTGGGATGTGGCGGCGGGCGCCGTGCTGAGTTGGGAAGCCTACGGTCGCACGCTGGGTGGCTCCCATCGGGGGGTTATTGCAGGGACTTTCGTGATGGGTAACTCGCGCACCCTCACTGCGCCGACGACGCTGAACTTCAGCGGGAACGGCGTTGTGTTTACCGAAGGGTGGATATACGCTACGGCGGCTCCTTTGACGAACGCGGGGCTGTTGCGGGTTATCAATACGGGTTATGCTCGCAACTTGAGGGGCACGTTTGTGAACACGGGCACGCTGCGCCACGAGGCGGGTAGTTTCAACTGGGATGCGGCGTCGTTCCAAAACAGCGGCACTGTGGAACTGCAAGACGGCACATGGCAAGTCTCGGCAAACCCGACCAGCCTACAAAATACAAGCGTGGGGAAGCTGCTCAAACTCTCCAGCGGAGGCTTCACAATCTATCACCTCGTGCAGAATGCGGGCTTGGTCGAACATCTTGAGGGTGATTTGACGATTCAACAACTTTCGCAGACCGACGGCGAGACGCGCATCCATCGCAACCGAACGCTCAACCTCTCCACTCCGATGGAGCTTCAGGGCGGTAAACTGACAGGCGCAGGCTCGCTCAACGCTGCGCTGAATCATACGGGGGGTAAAATCGCGCCCGGTATCGACGACCCCAATCAGCCCAGTCTGAACCCGCTGGGTATCCTGACGCTCAGTGGCAATCTGACGATGGGCGCGAACGCCTCGCTGGAGGTTGAACTCGCCGGAACCAGCAATTCCGATCCTGCGAACCCGGGTTACGACCAGCTGATAGTCGCTGGGAACAACCGCGCCGTGCAGCTCAACGGCACGCTACGCCTCAAGGGGCGCAACGGCTACACCCCGAATGTCGGCGATGTCTACGACATTATCGTGCGCACGGGCAGCTGGAACCCCACAGGGACCTTCAGTGCGGTTGTGGTCGACTCCAGCACCCTGCCATGTGTGCAAGTGCAGGTGCGCTACCTGACCGACCGCGTGCGTGTAGAGGTCACGCGCGCCGGCGAGCGACCCGACACCAACGGCGATGGCTGTGTGGACGATGCCGACCTGCTGAGTGTGCTGTTCAACTTTGGCCTGACGGGCGAGAACCCTGCCGATGTGAACTGCGACCTCCTCGTGGACGACGCTGACCTGCTGGCAGTGCTGTTCGCGTTCGGGCAAGGGTGCTAACTCTGCTCCTCCCTCTCCCACAAACTGGGGAGAGGGAGGGATTTCTGACTCTCGCAGTAGTTATACCAATCGACCGAGCAAGCGTCGCCGTGTCGTCGGCGGGACACCGACGCTACGCACGCACTCCGTGTAGCGTCGGCGTCCCGCCGACGAAATCACGGCGTTTACTCTAACGATTGGTATAATTTCTGCCGTGACCATCCTGCAGCGCATTCTGGAAACCAAACGCGAGGAGGTGGACGCCCGCCGACGCGCCGCGCCGCTTGCGGAACTCAAGGCGCGCCTGCACGACCTGCCTCCACCCCGCGGATTTCACCATGCGTTGCGCCATTCAGCAAATCCCATCGCACTGATCGCCGAAAT
>JAOAFW010000122.1 GCA_026416065.1 Fimbriimonadales bacterium | reverse complement strand
ATATGGGCGTGAGCCGCAACCACGCGCAGATTATCAAACAAGGCGACGAGACGCTCATAGAAGACCTCGGTAGCACGAACGGAACCTATGTGAATGGCATGCGCATCAGCGCGCCCACACCGATTAAGCCGGGCGATACGCTGCAGCTCGGCGCGAGCCTGTTCCGCGTGGAATAAGCGATGGTTTCCAAACTGTTCTACCTGATGGTCTTCGGCGCGATTGGCGGCTTGCTCGCGTGGTTCGTGAACGAGCCGTTCGTGCAGGATGACATCCGTCGCGATGTAGACTGGGGACATGTCGCCTTTTTCGGCTCGGTGTCGGGCGGGTTCATCGGCGCGATGATTGGCTTGGCGACGGGGCTATCGCTGGGCACGGGCAAGCACATCCTGCGCGGCGTCGCGCTTGGCGCGCTGGTGGGCTTTCCCGGTGGCTGGATTGGGCTGACGGTAGGGCAGATTCTTTTTAATGTGTTCGGCAACGCGCTCCCAGTTGCGGGCTGGATTTTGGGGCGCATTATCGGCTGGAGCGCGTTTGGCGCGTTGATAGGGCTGTCGGAGGGAATCGTGGCGCGCTCGCCCAAGCGGATGCGCAACGGCTTGCTCGGCGGGGCGATTGGCGGGGCGTTAGGGGGCGCGCTGTTCGATTTCCTCGCGCTCACAGTCGGCTCGATTTTCGGGTTCGCGTTGCGGGCGGAGGGCGAGGCGGGCGCGCCGTCGCGGGCGGTCGCGCTCACGCTGGTCGGCGCGGGCATCGGGCTGTTCATCGGGTTGCTGGAGCTGATGACGCGCTCCGCGTGGGTGCGGGTGATTTACGGGCGCAACGAGGGCAAAGACTACCCGATTGACCGCGACGGGGCGTACATCGGGCGCGACGAGCTGGCGGATGTGCCCCTGCGCGGCGACCCGCAGGTCGCGCCGCGCCACGCCGAGATTCGGAGGGACGGCGGGGGCTATGCGCTCATCCCCCATGCGCCGTTGCTGCTCAACGGTCAGCCTGTCGCCGCGCCTGTGGAACTCCATGACGGTGATATGCTGCAGGTGGGGCAGTTTCAGGTGCAGTTCCAGTTGCGCGAGGGTCAGGCGCAGCGGGTCCCGCGTGATGTAGCGCGTTCCTCGCTGCCGCCGCCACCGCCCACGCCGCCCGGCGTATGCCCCTACTGCGGGCAGCGTCAGGATCCCGTCACGGGCGCGTGTGCTTGCACACCGGTTGCAACGACCACGCCCTCGTTCACGCCTCCTGCGCCCAACTACGCCGCTGCGTCCACAGGCGTCGCCGTCGTCGCGCAGGCGACAACGCTGGTGGGACTGGACGGCGCGCTCGCCGGGCAACGCTTTACCGTGCCCCCCATAGGGCTTACGATAGGGCGCGAAACCGACAACGCTTTGGTTGTGCCTGACCTATCTGTAAGCCGCCATCATGCTCGCGTCGCACTGGAGAACGGCGCGCTCATCGTCTACGACCTCAACAGCACAAACGGCGTGTTTGTGAACGAGCAGCGCGTGCAGAAACAAGTTCTTAAAGCAGGCGACATCGTGCGTTTCGGTATCGTGCGGTTTCGAGTGGAATAAAATAGGGTACACTTTCCGTGCATGGCGTTTCGAATCTACTGCGGCGCGCTGATTACTGATGGACAACGCTACGAACACCGCGCCCTGCTGGTGGACAAAGGACAGATTGTCGCATGGGAACCTTATGACCCCATCACTCTCTCCCGCGTCGAGCCGCCTGACGTCGATGCGCGAAGCTACTTTGCGCTACCGGGAATGATTGACCTGCATATTCATGGCGGCTTCGGGCGGGATATGATGGAGGGAACCCCCGACGCGATTCAGGCGATTGCGAAGCGTTTGACACGGCATGGCGTCACGGCACTTCTGGTGACACCGCTCACCGCGCCGTGGGAGGCGATACGAAGCTGCATCCGCGCCGCGCGCGAAGTGCGCGAACACGGTTCGGAAGGCGCACGAGTCTTGGGCTGCCACCTGGAAGGACCGTTTATCAACCCTAAACGCGCGGGGGCGCAGCCGCCCGAATACATCCGCCCGCCCAGCGTTCGCGAGATGGAAACCGAGCTGGGCGACTTGATGAGTGAACTGCGTATCGTGACCCTTGCGCCCGAGCTGGAAGGCGGGCTGGAGCTGACGCGCCATCTGGCAGGGCAGGGGATTATCGTCTCTATAGGGCATAGCGACGCCACTTACGAGCAGACCATGCTGGCAATCGACAACGGCGCACGTCACGCTACCCACACCTTCAACGCCATGCGCTCGTTTCAGCATCGCGACCCCGGACTGGCGGGCGCCGTGATACTCCATGATGAGTTGACCGCTGAGATTATCTGGGATAACGTCCATACGCACCCCGCAACAGCGCAGTTGCTTGTGAAAGCAAAGGGTGTAGAGCGCGTGATTTGCGTCTCTGACGGCACGACGGGCGTGGGCATGCCTGATGGCTACACCTTCGAGTTATGGGGACATCGCGCTGTGGTGCAAAATAACGCGGCGCGGATGGTGGAAACGGGCAGCTTAGCAGGCAGTACGATTGCGATGGACGCCTGTCTAAGGCACTGTGCTAAAATGCTGGGACTGGAAGTCGCCTCGCTCCTCTGCGCGGCGAACCCCGCGCACGCGCTGGGCTACGACAATGAGCTGGGCACTCTGCGCGTCGGTGCCCGTGCCGACGTGATTTTGTGGAACCCCTGCACAGACGAAGTGGAGTATACTTATATTGACGGTGTTTTACAAGATTTTGATTCCGAAACGGCAGGAGATTTTATCTCCGCCCCGAACACTAACCTATAGCCCTGAAGGAGGTCCGTAGAACCATGTGGAACGACGAGCAAACCCGTGAGAACCTGGCGACCGAGTCGACCCCGACGACTGAGACGACCTCGGAAACAGTAGAGGAAACCGTTGCGATCGAGGCGAGTTCGGAAGTAACCTCTGTGGCAGAGAACGCATCGGAGTCGGTCGACGGGGAAGTAAGTGCGATTAGTGCACTTGAAACTGCTGAGGGGGAAATGGTTGCCAACGAGGGCAGCGAATCCACCGAAGTCACTCCTCCCGAGCAGCCTGAACCCGTCGCTGCTGTTTCTGAACAAACGCTTGAAGCAGCTCCCGCGGCGTCGGCTACACAGCCCGAGACGCCACCCGCTCCTGAAGAGCCTCTCACTATGGATGAAGCCATCGAACAGAGCTTCCCTTCATTTGAACCCGGCGAGGTCATTCAGGCGACTGTTGTGCAGGTCGACCGCGACGCCGCGCTGGTCGATGTCGGCACGAAAACCGAAATCAAAATTCCCAAAGAGGAGCTGGCGACCGGCAAAATCGAATCGGCTGCGGATGTGGTGCAGGTAGGCGACACGATCGATGTGAAGGTCGTGCGCACGCGCGGCGAGGAAGGAACCCCCGTCCTCTCCAAGCGCGAAGCCGATTTCGACAAACTGTGGGACTCCATCGTGGAGGCGTACAACACCAAAGAGACGCTGGAGGCGATGGTGGAAGACGCTGTCAAGGGTGGCGTCGTGGTGAATATCGGCGTGCGCTGCTTCGTGCCTGCCAGCCAGATTGCCCGACGTCTGCCGCCCAATCAGCTCGATCGGCTGGTTGGTGAGGTAATCCCCATCAAACTCATCGATATCGATGAGGAGAAACGTAAGGTCGTCGCCTCGAATAAGCAGGCGGAAGAAGAAATTCGCAAGCAGCGCGAGGAAGAGGAGCGTCAGCGCCGCGAGCGGGTGTTCTCCACACTCAAGGTGGGACAGCGATTTAAGGGCGTGGTGAAGCGAATCACTTCCTACGGCGCGTTCGTGGACATTGGCGAATATGAAGGGCTGCTGCACATTAGCGAGATGTCGTGGGCGCGTGTGGACAACCCCCGCGAAGTGTTAAGAGAAGGCGACGAAATCGAGGTCGTCGTTATCCGGTTGGAGCCAGAGAACGGCAAAGTCGCCCTGAGCCGTCGCCAGGTGTTGCCTGATCCGTGGCAAATCGCGGCGCAGCAGTATAAGGAGGGCGACGAAATCGAGGTGCCCATCTCGCGCGTGGCGCGCACGGGCGCGTTTGCGCGGGTGATGGAAGGCGTTGAGGCGTTCCTGCCACTCTCCGAACTGTCCAGCAAGCGCGTCAAGAGCGCGGACGAGGTCGTTCAGGTGGGCGAGACCGTGAAGGGACGCATTATCGAACTGGATCCGCGTCGTCGGCGTATGGTGGTTAGCCTCCGCGCTCCCGAAGAGCAACGCGCGGTACAGGAGCACCGCCAGCGTACCGCTGCCAGCAAAAGCGGTGGATTCACTATCGGCGAGCGGCTCCAATCGCAACTGCAACAGCTGCGTACCGAAACGACGGAATCGACGGAAAGCAGCGATTCACCAGCAGGAACCGAGACCGACGCTGCGAATGATTAATGCAACGGATTGCTGTCACGGGCGGCGTCGCCGAAGGCAAGACCACCGTCTTGCAGATGTTCGAATCGCTGGGTGCAACCACGCTCAGCAGCGATACTATCGCGGCGACGCTCCTCCTTCCAGGGACGGAATTATGCAGACAACTCGTCCGAGAGTTTGGGCAGACGATTACGGCGGCGGACGGCTCGCTGTCGCGCGAGCGACTGGCGAGCCTTGCCTTTGGCGAACCGAGCGCTCGTCGCCGACTGAATCAGATAATACATCCGGCGGTCGTGCAAATGCTGGAGACGCACCTCGACGCGATAGGAAACAGCCAAACACCCGTTCTCGTCGAGGTTCCGCTGCTAATAGAAGTCGCTTTGCAGGGCTGGTTCGACGGCGTGATTGTGGTGCGGGCAACGCCTGCACTCCAACGGCGACGGCTTCTCGAGCGGGGTATACCCCCACACCGCGTTCAGCAGATGCTGCGTGCCCAGCTTCCCACCCACTGCAAAGTCGCTTTTGCCGACTGGATTATTCGAACCCACCACTCGCTGGAACGAGTGCGGCACCAAGTGAGCCGAATCTGGCAGTCGCTCACCGAATCCCGTCGGGTATACTGAGCAACGCAACGGAATTCTGTTTCGTTCGTCAAAAAGGGGCAGGAGTTCTGCTACCTTGGTGGAATCAAGCAACGGAAGAGGAGGTTCTATCGCAGTGATACGACGATGGCAGCTACTACTGGCGGGGCTTTTGATGGCATGGGCAGGGCATGCACAGGGCACTTCTGACGCCGCTCAGTCGCCCTATCAGGATCGCCCGAGCCGGCACGTCTTACCGGGCGCGCGGGTACGGGAGATACCGCCCCAAAACTATAAGATTGCTCCTTCGCGCGCGCCCCAGAGCGAGCAGGTGCAATGGCGTAAAAACGGGCTGTTCGACCCGCAGCAGTTCCATCAGCAACTGCAGCAGCGTCAGCAGCGCACCCGTGCGCCGCGCTGGGACACCGACATCACCAACGCCGCCACTGATGAAATGCACCCTGTGTACAATCCGGGTGCTGCTAAAATGTTCTTTTCCAGCAATGCCGGTGGTGTGGGATCGGATGGTAGGCTGATTAACCCGACCCCACGCTATCGCATCTGGCGCGGCGATGTGGATGAAGGCTCGCAGCTCTACATCGGCAATTTGACGAACCTGACCCCCATCACAGGCGATGCGCCCGATGAACAGTTCGGCAGCCAGATTCAGCCAACCATTAACGCGACGGCGAACCTAATCGCCTACGCCAATCGCAGCGCCGCGGGCAGTTATAACATCGTCGTACGCAATCTCAGCACGGGACAGCGCGTCGTACTGACCTCCGACAACAACGGTATCACACAGAACCTCCGACCGACCTTTAGCCCCGCTGGCAATCTGGTGATTTTCTCGTCTAACCGCTTGCTGCCGGGCGAAACTGAAGCCGATCGACGCTATCGGCTCTACGTAGCACGCGCCGATGGACGTCCCTTTGAAGACGGTACCTTCTTCCGCCGAATCACTTTTCCCAATCCCGGCGAGAACGATGTGGAGCCGGCATGGTCGCCTGACGGCAATCGCGTCGCCTTCGCGCGCATCGCTGCCAGCGGCAGCAGCTACATCTATATGCTGGACTTCAATACTCTGACAGCTGTGCAGTGGACCGCTTTCGTCGACTCGAACGGCAATCGTCCTCGCGACCGTCAGCCTGCATGGACGGTTATCGACAACAGTCCAACCCTGATTTTTGCCTCAACCCGCAAGTCGGGTCAACCGCACCAGATTGGCACAGTCTCCGACCGCGTCGATGTCGCGAACAATATTTATGACATCTACCGGATGGATGCAGCGTTGCCTGAGCCGCCTTCGGGCGGGCTGGCCTACGCCATGACCGCCGACCCCAGTACCGCAGCTCTGGCACAGCGCGATGTGCCGGGCGTGAACTTCTTTGTGCCTGCTGCAGGGGCGAAGTACCCCACGGGCGCGATCGCTGAACGCAACCGAATTGCCTATCACTCCACCCGCACTCAGGGCGCAGGCACACCCGGTCCCGGTATCCACGACCTCTGGGAAACCCGTGTTTTCGACCTGACGCCTCCCGTCGTCGAAGTTCTGCCCATCGTCAGTCCGAAAGAATCGTTCCCCGGTGATACGGTGACGATTAAGGTGCGCGCTGTAGACTTGCAAAGCGGTGTCAACTTCGTGCGTGTGCAGTTCAAGGACCCCGATAGTGCGGAACAGGACGCTGAGGGACTCGAACATCGCCTGTACCAGCTATTCCAGTTTGACATTTTCTTCCCGAACCGCATTCTGGTCGATCAGGGACAGGCATATGTGCCGCTGTTTGTGGAAGTGGGGCATCAGGCGATTCATCCCCAGACTTACGAATACAAAGACCCCTATACTCTTGTCCGGTTGGGCTTCAACGGCAGTCTGGATGATACACTCTTGCTCCAGCCCGAGATTGGCGACAACGGTAACCCCACAGACTGGTATGTGGGAACCTGGCGCACACCTGATGTGCCCAGCGATTTCTACCTGGATGTGATTGTGCGCGACAACGCGGGCAACGAGTTCATCTACGACAATATCACGGGCTTCACCACCCAGCAGTTCACCGGCGCGCATAACATCTTGCTCGTATCCGACTACATGGGCGGTCAGATTTTTGTGCAGAACCGTGTGGCGGCGATTGGAAACTCCATCACACGCCCCACCTGGCAGCCCGTAGAAAGCTACTGGACGGATAACCCTACAGGGAAGCCGCCGTTCGATTTAACGCAGCCCCCGAGCGGTACGCCGCTCATAATTCACGGTGACGGCGCAATTCCGCACCCGAACCTGCCATCCCCGCCCTTCTTCGTGCGCTCCGACACGTTAGGGCAAAACACGACCTACGGCAACTTGTACAACATCTGGCGCGTGCAGTGCCGCAATCCGATTACCCCTTCAGTTTTGGCAGGCTACCAGCCACGCCTCGAGCGCGAGCCGACCGATCTCACGGGTGGGTTCCGCGATAAACTGCACGCGCCGCGTATCGTTATCTGGGCAAGCCCCTACGCAGGTAATGTCTGGGCAGGACCGGGACATATCCTGGATCCTGAAGTGCAAACACTTATCCGAAGCTTCCTGCAGAGCAGTGGGCGGATGGTCTTCAGCGGTCAAGACATCGCGTGGGCGCTCAGTTTGCGTGGCTCCATCGCTAACCAGTTCATGACTGACATCTTGCGCGTGGCATTCGATAGCGACGCCGCCGATGATGTGTTTCTGAACCCTTACGATGGGTTGCGACACCAACTGGAAGGTGTGGCACCTCCTCAAGGTGAGGACCCCAACCCGATCGCGCGCAGCCCCGGCGGTATCCCCATCTGGATACGCTACGAAGGCAATAGTGTGCGTGTCGATGAACCGACCGAGTTGCGTCTGTCCCATCCGGCAGCGTACATCGTCCAGCCTGCGTCTGACCTGTTCGATGTGATCACGCCTCGCACGGGTGGCACGGGACCGCTTTATACCGACGCCGCGTGGAACCAGGTGTGGCTCGATACTGTGACGGTGAACCAGAACGCGCGCGTGGTGTACCGCTACACACGACCACGCAGTCAGGGGGTGAGCGGTACCCTTATCGGTACCTCTGACCATGCCGGTTCGTACTATGCGGACACCGCAACGCGCTCCAAAGTGGCGTTCCTCTCGTTTGGTTTGGAAGGCGTAAACTCCGCCTATAACGACGGTCCCACCGTTTTGGGACAGGGAACCCTCTGGTGCCGTTCCTACCGCAACAAGATTATCCACAACGCTTTCGGCTGGATGACGCACAACGTGCTGCAAGGTCAGGTGCGGCAGTACGATCCCGACACGCGCACGTTCACCCCGCTGCCGCGGGCGCTGGTGCGCGTCATCGGTATCCAACCCGGAAGCATCGCAGGTGTGGGAGCGGGCTTTGCGATCACCGACTCTAACGGGTTGTATCGAATTGTGGGGCTGGAAGCGGGCGTCTATCTGGTCGATGCCGAGCGACCGGGCTTCAAGACCCAGCACCCTGAGACCATTACACTGGTCGCGCAGGGAGACCCAAATCCTGGCGTTATCAACTTGATTATGCTGGCCACGCCGCCGGGGCAGATTAGCGGGCGTGTGGTTGACATCAACAACCAGCCGGTGCGCGGGGCGGTCGTGCGTGCCACGAACACCGTGGACCCCGAACTCAAAGTCGAGGTGTTCAGCGACCCCGATGGCAACTTCTTGATGCCGCGCGTGCCTGTAGGCAGCTGGGATGTAACCGTGGTCAGCCTCGCTTTCGGCGGCTACAGCCTGCCCCCAGCGCGACCGACGCCCGACGGCGTGTACCGTAATGTGCAGGTACAGTCGGGGCAAACCACCAACCTGGATAACTTTGTGCTGGAGCCTGAGCCGGGTACCGTGACCGGTACGGTTACTGACGCTGGCACGGGGCAGCCGATTGCGAACGCGCGCGTGACGGCTGTTGCAGGCACGAACACCCGCGCGGATGTGACGACCGACGCCAACGGACAGTACACCTTCACAGTACCCGCCGGCGAGTACGTGATTACCGCTGTCGCGCCCGGCTACGCGCCTGAGAGCCAGACTCTGAACGTGCCGGCGAATCAGACGACCACGCTGAACTTCCAGCTGTCGCTGCTGCCGCCCGGCTCCGCCTCCGGCAAGATTACCCGTCGCTTCGGCGGCGCGCCCGAACCCGGTGTGACGGTCGAACTCCGATTCGGTGCGGTTGTGGTGCAAACGACCACTACCGACTCCAACGGCAACTACAGCTTCCCCAACGTGCCACCGGGCGAGTATGTGGTCGTGCCCATTAAGACGGGCTTCACCTTCATCCCGAATCAGCGCACCATCACGGTCAACTCAGCGCAAAATACGGTTGTTGGGGAGTTCAAGTCGGAGCCATTGCGCACCTTCTTCAAGGGACGCTTCCTGGTCTCCGCACCCTATGACTACACGCAGGATGTGAAAACCTTGCTCGATGTGCCTGTCAGCGCGACCTTCCGCTTCTTTAGCTGGGATCCCGCCCAGTCGCGCTATGTGTTCTACCCGAACGCGCCGGCAAACCGCTTCCAGCTTGGACGCGGCTACTTCCTCGAGACCTCAGAAGACCTGCCCCTGACGACTCAGGGCACACCCGCCAACACGAGCCAGCCCTTCCAGATCCCGCTGCAGGCGGGCTGGAACCTGATTGGCAACCCGTTCACTTTCGATGTGAACTGGAGTCAGGTACAGGTTGTTGACCCTGATACGAACACCCCTGTGTCCTTGGCTACGGCAGTAGGGAAGGGCATCGTGGCGAACTCGCTGTGGGGCTACTCGTTCGGCACTTACACGGCAACCACGCGGATGAAGGTCTGGGAAGGCTACTGGTTGTACGCCTACCGCGCCACTACGCTGATTATTCCGCCGACGGCGCAGGCGGCCAGCGCGTCGAGCCGCAGCGTTGGGGCTAATGCGGGTGGCTGGCGCTTGACGCTGGAGGTGCAGTCGGGCGACCTGAAAGACCGTGCCTACGTGGGCGTGTCGCGTGTGGCGACGCCGGGCTACGATAGCGAGCATGACCTGCTAAAGCCGCCCCCTGTTGGTTCAGACTATGTGCATATCAGCCTGCCGCGCCTTGGCTGGGGCGAGCAGAGCGGGGTCTATGGCGTGGACATCCAGCCCGCAACCCGCAGTGCAAGCTGGGAGTTCGTGGTGGAGACCAGTCAGCCCAACCGGGAAGTCACCCTGCGCTGGCCCGATATGCAGCAGCTGCCGCGCTCGGCGAACTTCGTATTGGTCAATCTGGACACGGGCGAGCGACGCTACCTGCGCACGACCGGCGCGTATACCTTCCGCACCAGCACGAAGGGCGTGAGCCGGTTCCGCATCGAGACAGCGTCCAGCGGCGGACTGCTCCGCATTCAGCAGGTGCAGGTTAGCTCGGGGCGCGGGAATCAACACACCGTTGCGTTCCAGCTGACAGGAGATGCGACGGTGCAGGTGAATATTCTCTCCGGTGGTAAGGTGGTGCGCCAGCTGTTTAATCAGGCGACACGCAGCGGCGGCGTGCAGCAAGCCACTTGGGATGGGCGCGACCAGAGCGGTGTGGCACTGCCGCCCGGCGCGTACACAATTGAAATTCGAGCCGTGAGCGAGGATGGTCAGGTCGCGCGTGCGACTGCACCGCTCATCCTCACGCGCTGAGAAGCAGACTATGAAGGAGGAGCAATCAGGGTGAAAACACGGATGAGACGAACTTGGACGACGCGCACGGTGTACCTCGGCGTGATAAGCATGCTCTTGGTGGGGCTGCTCTATCCGCTGGGCGCCGCGCGCGCCTATGCCCAGCTGGTGCAACTGCCGCGCATCGCGGTACTGGATTTCGTGAACAAGAGCGGGTACGGCGGCGCCAGCATCGCCCGCGCTGCAACCGACGCCGTCGCGGGCGAATATCAGAAATCAGGCAAATATGAAGTGCTGGCACGCGGCGAGGTGGATCAGCAACTCAAGGACCTCGACCTCATACCCCCCCTCGATAAAACCGGCTTTCTGCGCCTGGGACGCGCCCTGCAGACGGAATCGATTATTACCGGCGAAGTGAACGCCGTGACCTTTGTGGGCAGCCCGAAACAGGCGCAGGTCGTTATCACAGTGCGTGTCATCGACATCGCTTCCGGAGAGCCGATTAACGGTGCGGTGGCGACCGGCTACAGCAACCGCCGCCCCGGCTACACCGGCGACGACGATACGCTCGTGCAGGAAGCCATCCGCAACGCCGCCTTCGAAGCAATCCGCACCATCAGCAACTACACGATTCCCGAAGCGACCATTCTAACCACACGCGCAGGCACAGAAGTCCTGCTCAATCGCGGCATTCGCGGGGGACTGCAGCCTGGCATGGAGATGATTGTGGTGCGTCGAGGCGAGGAAGTGGGTCGGATCCGAATCACGCAAGTCTCCGATAGCGACGCGGTGGGCGAAATTACCGATTTTGGGCGCGGTATCCAAAGCGAGGATCGCGCGCGCGCCGTCTATCGAGTGCCCACTGTGCAGGTGCGGGCAGGCAAAGTCACTACCGAACGCCCGCGCCGTCCCGGTGAGGGCAATAAACTGTTGCGTGCTTTGGGACCCATCCTCATTATTGGATTGATCGCGTTCGGTGTGGCGCGCGCCTCCTCGGGGGGCAATACCCCTGTGCAGACCGTGCTGGCAGAAGCGAGCGCGGACGGCAACTTCGAGCCGTATGTGCGCATCTCATGGAAAACAACCCTCTTCGCCAAGAGCGCGTCTGATACCATTCAGTGGCAAATCTTCCGCTCCGACTTTATTGGCACGGACGGAAATGGCAATCTGCAGCCAGTGGGCGTAACGCCGGGGAACCAAAACTTCTTCATCGACACTACAGTTCCGCGTACCTTTAGCTACGCCAGCCTGCCGCGCGACGGCAGCGAGGATCTGGAGCTGGAGGAAATTGACCCTGCGCCGGGCGTTGCGCCGGGACGCTCGTACACCTATCAAATCGCGCTGGTATACCGCCAAACTACCCAGGCGGAAGGCGAGACGGTGATCCGCTTCTATCTTTCTGACCGCGTGCGCTCAGGTCAGGTGACCGTGTTGCTACCCGTGCAACTGCTCACACCTGTCCAGCGCAGTGAGGATGTGGATCCGAAGGATGTGCGCTTCAGCTGGCTTGCCGCTGAGGGGGCGAACGCCTACCGAGTGGAAGTCTCCACCGACCCAACCTTCCGCGATCGAAACCGCACCTTCGTCTCCAACGAGATCCTCTCTACAGCAGCCGGCGGCTCACCCGTCTCCACAGAGCGCATCAATCTGGAGACCGCATTGCTGAATCGGTTAGGGCTTGTGGGGCAGCGCGTGACACTCTACTGGCGCATAGGTGCACGGAATCTGGGCGACAATCCGGGACCGCTTCCCGGTCCGAACGGGTTGCGCTATGTGTGGAGCCGACCATTCGAGTTCACCACGCAGGAGCTGCCGCCCAGCCCTTAAGGGCAATCTTGGGGGCGTAGGGAAACCTACGCCCCTCTCAATCGTCTTTATCAACAAGCAATTATCGGGAGGAGATAACCGATGAAACGGATGTGGCGATGGCTGGTTGGAGTAGTTGTCATTATGCATTGCGCTGGTGCACAGACACTGACGCCTGATGACGTCGTGCCCGGCGAAATGCTCTTGCGTCTCAAGCCCGGACGCACCATTGATACGGCACGGGCAATCGCAAATGGGGTGAACGCGGATGTACGCCCTATTGCGGTACGGGATACCTATGTGCTGCGGCTGCGCGACCAACAGGGGGTTGCTCCTACAACGCTCCTGCAACGCGTTCAGGACGCCATCAAAAATATCGCCCAGCACCCGGACGTGATGTACATCGACCCCCATTACATCCGTCAGTACCATGATGTGCCGAATGACCCCTTATTCTCTGAACAGTGGGCGCTCCAGATGATGAAACTGCCCGCCGCATGGGATGTCGAGAAAGGGGCTACTGGTATCCGCGTCGCCTTCATCGATGACAACTTTCAGCGATCCCATCCCGATTTAGTGGGCCTCTTTGACCCGCTCTCGCGCAACTTTGCCGCGGATACTCCCGATGAAAACATTGACCCGGAAGGCTCCGGGTTCTCGCACGGAACTTCTACCGTGGGCGTCGCCGCCGCCGTGACCAACAACGGCATCGGTATTGCAGGATTGCTCTGGGAGAATGTCAAGATCGTCGGGCTGAAGGTGACGCAGCGCCCTTTGGGACCGCTTAACACCGAAAATGTTCTGGAAGCGTATCAACATGTAATCGACAACGCTGCAAATATTCATGTGCTGAACATGAGTTACGGTGGCTACTTCTTTTTCCCGCAAGAAAACGATCTGATTCAAGAGATCTACCGTCGTGGGGTTGTGCCCGTCGCCTCTGCTGGCAACAGCGACACCGATATCCCGTCCTACCCCTCCAGCTATGACAAAGTTGTGCGCGTCTCGGCGGTGGGGCGTACGGGGGCGAAAGCGTCCTATTCGGACTACGGCAACATCGACCTCGCCGCCCCCGGTGGCGACCAAGCGAGCAGCTACTTCGACGGCGTGATTACAACATCCTCGACCAGTCAGCAGTATGAGTACGTTCAGGGGACGTCCTATTCGGGACCTTATGTAGCCGCCGCGGTAGCGTTGTTGCTTTCAGCCGGTGCGCAGCGTCATAACGCCAATACGATAGAACCGGAGGCAGTTACCGCGCTCAAGGACACAGCTGACCCGCGCGGGCGCGCGGTACCCGATTCAGAACTGGGCTATGGCATCATCGACTTAGACCAAGCACTCCGAGGCGTTGGTGGTGTCAGTATCGCGTTCACTGAACCCGTGTCGGGCACTACAATTGACACGCGCATCGTGCGCGCGCAAGTAGTGGTGCGCCGCGTTTTGAACAACAACGTAGCGAACATCTTGAATGTGCGATTGAACGGCGACCCGCTGCCGCGCAGCGTGTGGGAACCCTCCGCTGTAGTCGACGTCCAGCGAAAAACCATTACACTGAGTTTTATAGTTACTCTACCTGGCGAGGGACGCCACACTATCTCGGTCGAAGCGGTTGGGCAAGATGGCGTGACTGGTAGTGCGTCTACCCGGGTCATCGCGAAAGCCTATGTGCAGAATGCGGGCTTGGCGATGTTCTCCACGCCCTACAATATTTCACTCACTCCCGAAGAGGTCTTCGGCAATGAGGCTATTTTAGCGCGTTATCTGCCGGATCAAGGCACCTATGCCCGCTATTCGGCTGCCTCGAGAGATCCACGCGCCAGCTTCAACCCGCCCAATTTGGCGGTGCGTCCAGACGGGGCGAATAACCCAACGCCGCCGCG
>JAOAFW010000045.1 GCA_026416065.1 Fimbriimonadales bacterium | reverse complement strand
CTTTCCATCTTCTCGATAGCGCCGTTAGACTTATAGGTGATTTTGGTCGCGGGCGGCGCGGGCTGCGGCATCTCCTGATCGCCGAACTTGACGACCATCTCGCCTGCGGCGGATTCCATCACTACGTTGCCGTTCTCCTCGACTTTCAGCACCTTGTTAGTCATCGGCATCGTCACGGTAACGCTTTGACCGCCGAAATCGATGTCCATCGTCATGCGATACTTGAACACATCCCCCTCTTTCACACTTAACTTGAGGGTGTACTCCTGCGAGAAGGCGACGCTGAAGTTCATCAGCGCGCACACGGTTAGCAGCGTTGCTCGAATTGCTCGTTTCATATCGGTTAGCCTCCTGTGCGCATAAGCGCAGCGCGATTATACCTCACCAGACGGTATAATTCACCTGCTATGGCTATCCTAACACAAGGTTCGAACGCACCGGACTTCAGTCTGACTGACCAGCACGGCCATACGGTACGCTTGAGCGACTATCACGGACGCTGGGTAGTGTTGTATTTTTATCCGAAAGATATGACTCCCGGCTGCACACAGGAAGCATGCTCATTTCGCGATATGCACGCCGATTTTGCGCAGGAGGGCGTCGTGGTATTGGGCGTGAGTGCGGACGATGTGCAGAGCCACCGCAAATTCGCCGATAAATACGAATTGCCGTTCCCGTTGCTGGCGGACACGGAGCATACCGTGAGCGAAGCGTATGGTGCATGGCGCAAGAAGCATATGTACGGCAAGGAGTTTTGGGGTGTAGACAGGATAACCTACCTCATCACGCCAGAGGGGACGGTACACCATGTGTTCACGAAGGTGAAACCGGTTTCCCATGCCGACGAGGTGCTGACCGCCATTCGCGAAGCGAAACAGCATGGATAACTTAGCGTTAATTGAAGCGCATGAGGCGTCGCTCATCTATCGCGACGGCGAGCGTGTCGTGCGCGCGGTGGACGCGGTAAGCTTGCAAGTGCGCCCCAGCGAGTTTGTGGGGATTGTGGGTCCGTCGGGGTCAGGTAAGAGTTCGCTGCTCTACCTACTAAGCGGTCTCAAACTGCCCACGCATGGGGCGGTGCGTTATCGTGGACGGTGTTATACGGAGGCATCGGACGCGGAGCGCAGCGCGATGCGCCGCGAGCGGTTCGGCTTCGTGTTTCAGCAGCCGTATCTGTTGGGGTATTTGACCGTGCTGGAGAATGTGGTGGTGGGCGCGCCCGACGTGCACGCCTATCGTGAACGCGCGCTCTGGCTGCTGGAGCAGCTTGGGCTGGCGGATAAGGCGCATCGGTATCCGCCTGCGCTGTCGGGCGGCGAGCGTCAACGCGCATGTGTAGCGCGTGCCCTGTTGCTGGAGCCCGAAGTCATCTTCGCCGACGAGCCGACTGCCGCTCTGGATCAGCAAACCGGGTTGCACGTATTAGACCTGCTGGAACAGCATCGCGGCAATGGTGCCGTGGTGCTGGTCACGCACGATCCTCTGATGCTGCGTTATTGTGATACGGTCTACAGACTGCGTAGTGGGCAGGTGGAGGCGATAGAGTCTGCGCCGGTAAAGCCACTGGATAGCGCTGGTGTACCGCCGCATATGCCGTAAGCGCAATCAGCAGCCACCAGATCCAAAGCGCCGTGCCCGACATATACGGCATACCCGCCAACCCCAAAAACAGCACGGCGTTCACGCGCAACCAGCGGTCGCCCAAATGCAGGCTAAAATAGGCGCACAACCCTGCCATCACCAGAAAAAAGAGCATTCGGAAGCCTCCCCGGAGAGCATTATTCCATAATTGGCTCACTGTTTCGTGCGATTCCCCGAAAATCACACCGTTTGGCACAAAAGTTGCTGTACCATACGTTGGCTCTTATCGCCTAAGAGCACAAAACACAAGAAAGGAGGATCGCATGCGACGTATACTGGGTTCTTTGATTGTGAGTGCGGCGCTGACTGCAGCAGCGCATGCATGGACAGTTACAATTATTACCAGTCAGGGTCAGCTGAATCCTGGCGCTGTGACGACGAATGTGCCCGCAGTTGTCATTAACAACCCTCTGCCTCAGGTGACCTTTCTGACAGCGGCAGGCGTGCCGAACCCGATTCTGGTGGGTGACGGTACCACCTTCACCAACGCCGGCTACACTGCCGAATACTCGATTGCGCCGAACCCCGGTCCCGCAGGGCAACTGACGGGCTTCAACTTCATCATCGCGGGCTTCGTGCAAGGGAACGCTCAGATCAACTGGCAGAAGAAGGTCGTGCGCAACTCGGACAACGCGATTCTGTACCTGGACACCGGACAGATTGCGGGCGCCGGCTTCGGTGGCACTGACGGCGCGTTCAGTCTGAACATCGTCGGCACTCTGAGCCAACCAGCGGATGACGTGACGGTTTATGAGAACTTCACGCTGTTCGTGGCTGGTCAGGCGCCAGGCTTCGACACAGCCTCTCTGCTGCTGGTGGAGCAGGACTGGGTTCCGGAGCCGGCGAGTCTGCTGGCGTTGGGCGCGGGTCTGGCGGGTCTGATGGGATTGCGCCGCCGCACACGCTAAGTTGACCAACTGGTTTCTGCAGAAACCAACCCAGAGGGCTGGCAACCAAGCCAGCCCTTTTTGCGTATTAATCAACGATGGACTCCCACACAGAGCAACACTGGGTGCTGTGGGACGGCGCGTGCGATTTCTGTGCGTGGTCGATGGCGCGCCTGCGTCGCCGGGATAAGCACAGTCGGTTCCGCATCGCGCCCTTCCAGAGCGCGCCCCCCGAGCTGCTGGGGCAGACGACCACAGACGCTCTGGGGCGCGGCGTGCACGTGTTCACTGTAGATGGGCGTGTGTTGCGTGGGGGGCGCGCCGTACTGTTTATCGGCGAGCAGCTAGGCTATGGCTGGCTCACACGCCCCCTAAGCCTGCCCCCGCTGGTCTGGGGCGTGGAAGCGGTATACTGGATAATTGCGCGGCTGCGCGGGAAAATCAGCCGATGGATGGGACTAAGCGAGACGGAGTGCCCCCGATGATCGAGCGCGCGTGGAGACCTGCGCTCAGCATGCGCTGGAGGCACCTGCTCTTCGTCCACTGGCGCGTGTCGCCGACGACACTGCGCCCCCTCATCCCAGAGCCCTTGCAACTGGACACTTACGCCGGCGCGGCTTGGGTGGGCTTCGTGCCGTTTGTGATGGAATCGGTACGCCCTATTTGGATGCCTCCTGTGCCTAAGCTGTTCGACTTTCCTGAGGCGAACATCCGTACCTATGTGCGCTACGGCTCACAGCGTGGAGTGTGGTTTTTCAGCCTGGACGCGGCGCACCGGCTGGGCGTATGGGCAGCGCGCCGCTTCTGGAAACTGCCCTACTTTTATGCGCGGATGCGTACCCAGCAGGTTGCCCCAAACGAAATCACTTACGAGATCCTCCGTAAAGACCGCAGCCGCGCCTTCGCGCGGGTACGCTACCGATTTGAAGGCGAACCGCGTGAGACCGAGCCCGGCACGCTGGAGCATTTCTTAGTGGAGCGCTATGCTTTCTTTACCGTGCATCAAGGCGAACTTTATCGGGGCGAGGTGGCGCATCTGCCCTATACCGTTCAGCCCGCAACAGTGTTGGAGCTGGAGCAGAATCTCACCCCAACTGCGGGGATTACAATCTCTGGAGAACCGTCTTCCGTGTTCTACGCACCCGGGTTCGGCGTGCTGGCGTCAGTGCTGCGCCCCGTGCGAATCGCCAACGCAACGGGACGCGCGGGTTAAGCCTGCCCGGTATAATACTGTCGTGCGTTTCTCCACGAAGTGGCTGATTATTGCGCTGATTACGCTGGCAGGTTGCAGCCCGTCAGGTGAGACCTCAGGCTCCCCAACGCCTGCGCCGAACCCTGCTGAGCCATCCTCCAGCGCAGTGCTGGAACCTGCTCCTAAAGACACCCTACAGGTCGTCTTTCTGGACGTGGGGCAGGGTGACAGTGCGCTGGTCGTATTCCCCAACGGCAAAACGATGCTCATCGATGGGGGCGAGACCGATCAGGGGCGTCGGCTCGTGCAAAAGCTCCAACAGCTTGGCGTGAAGCAGATTGACTGGCTCGTGGCGACGCACCCGCACAGCGACCACATCGGTGGGCTCATACAGGTTCTCAAGTCGCTGCCTGTGCTGGAAATCTGGGATATTGCGATGCCGTTCGAGTCGCCCGTGTATCGCGATTTCTTGCTTGCGGCGCGCGCTGCGAAAACACCCGACGGCAAGCGACCTGCGTTTCGCAAAGTACGCAGCGGGTTGAAGCTGCAACCCGTGCCGAATATCAGTGTGAGCGTCCTCGCGCCGCGTGAACCGCTGCTGAGCGGTACGCGCTCCGACCCCAACAACAACAGCATCGTGATGCGCATCGACGCGCCGGGCGGCAGTCTCCTGTTCACCGGCGATATCGAGCGCGAAGGACGGCAGCGCCTCTACGATGCCCGTGCGAACTTGGGAACCGATGTGCTGAAAGTTTCTCACCATGGCGCGGCAAACGGTACCGACAAGGCATTCCTCAACCGGGTGAACCCGCGCGTTGCGGTCATCTCAGTCGGTGCAGGGAACCGCTACGGACATCCCCACAAGGAGACGCTCGCACTGCTTCAGGGCAAGCGTGTATATCGCACGGATCTGCAAGGCGACATTATCATGCGTCTGGGTGCAGACAAGAAGCTGCAGGTCGCCACTACGCGCAGCACACCTGCCCGACAATCTGCAGATGAAAAAACTACCCGACCGCCTCTGACCAGCGCGGTGGTTGGCAGCCGCAACTCCAAAGTGTATCACACACCCGAATGTAGCCAATTGCCCAAGCCGGAAAATCAAGTGCGGTTCCGCTCGGCGCAGGAGGCAGAGAAGGCTGGCTATCGCCCCCATGCGTGCGTGGAGGGCGAGTAGGGTCGCTACTTCACTGTGACATACGGGCGCATATTCTCCAGTCTTTTTTGCCCGATGCCGTGCACTTCCAGTAAGTCGTCGACTGAGCTGAACTTACCGTGTGTCGCCCGATACTCGACGATGCGCTGTGCCAGCGTCGGACCAATCCCCGGAATGGCTTCCAGATCCTCGGCGGTTGCCGTGTTGAGATTGATGGGAAATCGGGGCGAGGCGGCGGCCCGCTCCGAGCGAGCAGGTCGAGACGCGCTTGCGGCGGTGGGAGCAGCGACGACAGGCGAAGGCGTTTCGCCCTTGCGTGGGACATAGATTTTTTGCCCATCGACCAGCGGCTCAGCGAGGTTGAGCGTGTCCAAATCAGCGCTCGCCGTCGCGCCGCCTGCCTGTTCAATGGCGTCTACCACTCGGCTACCCGTTGCTAACGTGTACACGCCCGCCTTTTTGACCGCGCCTACTACATGGACGACCAGCGTGTCATTCGCAGCGGACTGGGGCGTCTCAACGGGGGATGTTTGCGCATTCTCGGAAGCTGGCTGAGGCTCCGCCTGACTCAAGTCGATGACTTCAACTGCGCTGCTGGTTTGCAACGCACCTGTTTGCAGGGTGGGCTCCGCGCCGCTCCTTCCCCAGCCGTAGCCTAAAAGCAACGCCAACACCACCGACGCGGCGTAGACCGCCAACAGCGTCGTTCTCTCCCTTAGTTCCAGCTTATCCCAGATGGAATGCATGGAACGCCTCCCGTGAGGCGATTCGCCAGCGCGTGAGGCGTTCCTGCCAGAGTGTTCACAGGTTCGGGTTGTCTGCCGCCGGATCCTGGTTCAGGCGGATGGTGCGTCCACCTGCGGAGGGGAACGACGGGTGCTGATCCATAAACACAGTGTGGGGAATGTTTTTGGCGTGTCCATCCAGAAACGCCACATTCCAGTTCTCGGGGATGGGACCGCCGTTGGGACCTCGGGAAGTACCATGCCACATAGCGAAGGCGTCGAAGAAGACAATGATCTCCGCGGGGCGTGCCACACCCGCCAGCGTCTTGGGGTTGAAAGTCCACTGTGCGGGCGTCCCACCGCGCAAACGGTCCGAGTAGTTATACACCAGCCATGTGTTGAACATGTAGTCATGCCCAAGAAACTGGTAGTGGCGCAGTCCCGTCAGTTCAAACAGGCTGTTCTCGCCGCCGTTGGCGACCACCACCGTCGAGTCCGCCGGGCAGTACCAGATACCCTTCACGGTGCGCGAGGTCATGATTTCCTGGCGTTCCTGCGCCACGCCGGCTTTGATGTAGGGGTCGACCATGCGGTGAATATAGAACGGATAGGGCAGGTTCGCAGGCAGTCCACGCGGGCGCGGCGGCGCGTTGCCGACGATTTGACCTATCGGCAGGTAGCGCAGTCCCGCAATGTTATTCCCGTTGTTGGAACATGCGATCCCGCGTGGGTCGATCCAGCAACCCGTCGAGCGCAACCAGGGATTGCGCATCGCGGGCGGTGTGTTTGCATCCGCTGGTTCCGTCGGACCGCCGCTCACATTCACGCCCATCGGCATCCTCTCGTCGTAGTCCTGCACATACATCAGCGCGCCGAGGGTAATCTGCTTGATGTTGTTCAGACATTGGGTACGCGCAGCCGACTCGCGTGCCCGCGCGAACACCGGGAACAGAATCGCCGCTAAAATAGCGATAATCGCAATTACAACCAGTAGTTCAATCAGTGTGAATCCACGATGATTTTTCATGATGAAACCCCCTTATTAGAGCATTTGTCCTTGTCCCTGGTCGGGGTTCTGTTGAACGGGCGGCGGGGTCACTGGTTCCACCGCGGGCGGTGAAGCCGGGCGTATGAACAGGAACCAGCTCAAGAACACGACCACGAGCGCCACAATCAGCAGTCCGACGGCAAGAACGGGTTTGTCTCGAAAGGTCTGCATGCACACCTCCTTACAAGCAGCGGTTCCAGATGAGCCAGCGCGTGTTGGCGGTGTTGAAGTCCCGCAGCTCTTCGTTGTTGGAACAGCCGCCTGAGGGGAACATCCGCGGGTTCGGAATCACGGCTTCGAGGCGGTGCCACTTGGTGTGTCCGTCCGCGAAGGTCAGGTTCAACCCGCCACGATGACGCCCCATGATGGGCGCGAAGCCCGCTGTGCCACTGCGCGCCAGCCCTTGAATCACCTGTCGGAACTGGGACGTGCCCTCGCAACCGCCGTAGGAGTTGTTGTCAGCGGAGAAGCCGAAACAGTTGCCGCCCTGCTGAGGCGAGCGTCCATTCGCCGTGTCCGCCAGCAGCACGAACTGCGCCGCCTCGCGTATCATCGCCAGGTTCGGCACCATAATCGTGTGTTCGCCACTGGGCAAGTCGCCGCCAATCCAGTACCAGCCTGCGATGTGCGTGTTGTAACCCACAGAGAGCCAGCCACGCATGACCCAGTTATCCAGATTGAAGTCTGCCGGTGGCTTCTCGGCATTGGGACAGAAGAACACATCCTTGTTCTTCACATACGGGTTGACCAGACTCGCCCATGTGCGACGCGCAGTGTCGGGCAAACCCGTACCGCCGGGCCCCAGCACGATGCGGTTCATCGGGAGGGTCTGCTCGTGGTCTGCTGCGTACATCGATATGGCGCGACTGAGCTGGTTCATGTTGGAAGCACAGGTCGTCTGACGCGCCGACTCGCGCGCCTGCGCAAACACCGGGAATAAAATCGCCGCTAAAATGGCGATAATCGCGATGACTACCAGCAACTCGATGAGCGTAAAGCCTCTGCCAGAACGCATAGGTATCGCCTCCTTTGACCTGCGCCAGCGACTCAGCATGCCCACTCGCCTGCGCAAAGTCATGAGTACGTCTATTATACATCGATTTCACAGAAATTCCTGCAAACTAAAAAGGTTTTGGCGGTGAAAGTTGTCGGCGAAGTTTATCTGCGCAAGGGGTATAATCAGGCTATGTCCAACGAGGCAATCGCCCAGCAGTTCCTGGAACTGGCAGACCTCACGGATTATGTGGGCGATAGCCCCTTCAAGTCGCGCGCCTATCGTCAGGCAGCGCACACCCTCGAAACCCTGCAGACGCCTATCGAGACCCTTGCGGAAAGTGGCGTCGACACGCTGCAGACCATCCCAGGTATTGGTGAAGCGATTGCCGAAAAGATTCTGGCGTACCTCCGCACGGGCGTTATTCCCAAGCGTGAGGAGTTGCTCCGTCAGGTTCCAGCGGGCATCCTCGAGGTGATGGCGGTTCCCGGCATTGGCGCGAAGACGGCACGGCAACTCCATGAGCAGTTGGGTATCCACGACTTGCAGAGCTTGCGCAACGCGCTTCTCAGCGGTGTCGCCGACGCAGTGCTGGGCACAAAAAAGCGCGCGCGATTGCTGCGGCTGGTCGAACTCAAGCATAAGGCGCAACGGCGCACGCCGCTGGGGTTCGCCCTGCCGCGCGGACGCGAGCTCCTGCAGGCGATTCAGCAGTTAGAGGGCGTTGGAAACGCGCTGTTGGGCGGCTCAGTACGGCGCATGCAGGAAGATGTGGGCGATTTAGATTACCTCGTCGCAACCGCGCAGCCGGAGCGCGTGCTGGAAGCGTTCGTCCGACTGCCTCAGATTAGCGAAGTCTATTCACAGGGGGCGAACCGTGCGCAGGTGTTCCTCAGCGACGGGCTGCAGGTAGACCTCAAAACCGTGCCCCCTGAAAGCTGGGGTGCAGGTACGGTGTACATCACCGGCTCGAAAGCACACTCAATTCGCCTGCGCCAGCGCGCGATTGAGCGGGGATTAAAACTCAACGAGTACGGCGTATGGCAGGGTGCGCGGTGCGTTGCAGCCGATACCGAAGAAGCGGTCTACGCCGCGCTGGAATTGCCCTGGATTCCGCCCACGCTGCGTGAGGATACGGGCGAACTGGAGGCGGCGGAACAAGGGCGATTGCCTAAACTCGTTCTGTTAGAGGAGGTTCGAGGTGATCTGCAAAGCCACTCCACGTGGTCTGATGGATTCAACACGCTGGAGGAGATGGCGCAGACCGCTGCCGCACGGGGTTATGAGTTTCTCGCTATTACTGACCACGCCCACATGCTCGGCTACGACGGCGACCCCCTTGAGGCGTTCGACCAGCGCAGGCGCGCCCTCGACCAGCTAAACGAACAGCAGGGCGGACGACCGTATCTGCTCAACGCCATCGAGGTGAATATTCTCGCGGATGGGACGCTGCGTGCGCCGGAACGCATGCTGCGCGAGGCGCAGCTGGTGCTGGCAGGTATCCACGACAATCACGGTCAGCCCGCGGAACAGATGACCCAACGCTTGCTCCACGCTCTGGAACATCCCGCCGTGGATATCCTGGCGCATCCTACAGGCAGACGGTATGGCAAGCGTCCTCCCAACGACGCCGACTGGGAACGAATTTTCGAACGCGCCCGTGCGCTGGGCAAAGCCGTCGAAATCAACGGCTACCCGACGCGCATGGACCCGCCGACGCCGATTGCCCGCCTGCTGGTCGAAAGCGGCGCATGGATTAGCTTGGGAACCGATGCACACGCCACACGCGACCTGTATGCGATGGAACTGGCGGTGGGACTGGCGCAACGCGCATGGGCGACACCAGAACGCATCGTCAATACCCACTCGCTCAATGCCCTGTTGCAATGGCTCAATGATAGGAGAAGCTCACGATGATACGCGCTTTCGTAGATCGGGTTGAAACTACTGAACGCGGCGATTTGCTCGCCGTGCTGCTGATACGCCTTGCCGAAGGCGACTATCTGCAGTGGCTCTGCCCGCTGGAGTGGCTCCCTCCCAATACGCGCGAAGGCGATTGGCTGCGCGTGGAGTTCACCCCTGACGCTGAGGCGCAAGCCGAAATGCGAACCGATATCGAGTCACTCTTGCAAGAGTTGCAGGAAGAATAGGAGCACTTTGGAGAGACGCCCAGTATCCTCGTCGGTGGGAACAGCGAGGGCGTAGCGTCGGCGTCCCACCAACATTAAACTATTTGAAACCGTGGCTGGTAAATTGCGCTATTTTCGGGTATAATTGGCGGCATCCTGAAGTGGAAGGCGACTCTCCGTTTCTTTCACTTTCCATCCACCAGGAATGTATGGGGCGTACCCTTATACAGCGAAGGAGCAGATATCTATGGCAGTAGTGAGAGCATTTCGAGCGACCCGGTTCGCGCGACTGATCCCCGAGGTGGTCGCGCCGCCTTATGATGTGATAGATGAAACGCTTCGCGCGGAGCTGGCGGAGCGCAACCCGTATAATATAGCCCACTTAACCTTACCTCAAGACAACGAACATCGCTACGAGAACGCGGCGCGCCTGCTGCAGCACTGGCTTGCTGAGGGGGTGCTGCGTCAGGACACTGAACCCGCTATCTACCGATATACGCAACGCTTTCTTGACCCGCTGACAAACACGCTTCGAACTCGCACGGGTTATTTCGTATTACTACATACCGAGCCTTATGAGCGCGGCGTCGTGTTGCCCCACGAGCAGACCTTCCCCGGTGTGAAGGAAGACCGATTCCGCCTGCTGCAAGCGACGCGCACCCACGTGGAGACCATCTTCGGGCTGTTCGAAGACACCCCCGCGTTTCAAGAAGCCATCGCCGACCTGCTGTGGGAGCCAATTGCGCAGATTGAGGGCGACGAGCTGCCTGAAGGCAACGCCCACAAACTGGAGCGTATTACCAACCCCGTGGAGGTGGCGCGTTTCGAACGCGCATTCGAGAAGGCGCGCGTGTGGATTGCCGATGGACACCACCGCTACGAGACCGCCCTGCGCTTTGGACAAGCATACGGCACGGAAGGTTCGCCGGAGCGGTTCCTGCCCATCCTGCTGGTTCCGCTGGATGACCCGGGATTGGTGATTTTGCCGACGCATCGGGTGCTAACGGATCTGCCCCCGGGAACGCCCAGTGACTGGCAGGCGCGTCTCAGTGCAGAGTTCGAACTCGTCCCCGTCGCGCCCGATACGGTCGTAGAGCAGATG
>JAOAFW010000020.1 GCA_026416065.1 Fimbriimonadales bacterium | reverse complement strand
CTGGTGGTTCATTCTTTCCAGATGGCTCACCGACGCCCTGCACCTGAACCCACAGCAACTGCAGCCACTTTATTTAGGCTGCGAGGCGGAGATTCAATCCTCGCCGATGGCAGCGCTGGGGCGGTAGTAAGCGTACATCGCCCCCTCCGCCGCCTGTGTCCAGTAGCGTCCGTCTCCCAAGTGAGCGTGGACTTCGGGCAGGCGCGTTGCGAGTTCGTGCAAGCCCAGCAGGGGCAGGTCGGGCAGTTGCGGGAAAATGACAATCTTGCCGGGGTAACAGTGTTCCTGCACGGCGCGCAGGGCGTCGGGGAGCGCATTCAGCCCCGCGATTGCGCCAATCACCTTGCGGGCGGGCAGCGCGCCCTCCGCCGCAAGGCGCAGGCACTCGGCGATGTCGTCCATCGTGGAGCCGCTGCTGCCCAGCAACCGCATATGCCGTGACGCCAGCCGCGTGATGTCAAGCGGTACTTTCTGCCCTTTCGGAATGCCCGCAAACAGGTTCAGCACGCCCCCATCCGTCAGCAAGGGATAAGTGAGCGACACGGCGTCGGGCGAGGAGGCGAGCAGCATAATCTGGTCGAACCCATGCGGGCAGAGTGTGCGCAGGTAGGCTTGTTGCGCCTCTGGCTCGGCGTCGGCGTTGCAGTAGAACTGCAGTTCAACGCCCGCCTGCTGCGCCAACGGCGTTCCGAGTTCGCGCAGCGGCTCCAGTCGCTCAGGATGGCGGTCAACGACCACCACCTGCGCGGGCGGTTCAGGGCGCGTGAGCGCGTAGAACAGTTGCATCTGCCCCATCGCGCCGCCTGCCCCGAAAAGCAGCAGCCTGTCGCCTTTGCGCAACGCCGAGTCGCGCGTGTGGCGGTAGGCGTCGGTGATGTCCCAGCCCGTTGTGCCCATCACCAGTAGGCGGTCGTAGTGTAGCCTGCCGACATCGACGGGCACGGCGTCCAGTTTGTGATGGCAGGTAAAACTCAGCGCGCCGCCGTAGCAGAGCGCGTCGAGGGCGCTCTCCAGCAAAGCGGGCGTTGGATTTCCGAACAGGAGAATATCGGTGAAGCCGTCGGGCGCGTGGCTCTCGCGCAGGCGTTGCAGCAGCGCGGGGTCGTAGAGACTTTCCTCTGGGACCTCCACACGCTCGGTCGTCATACCAAGTTGCTGTGCGGTGTGAAGAAACTCATCGGCGAGCGGGCTGCCGCGCGAGTCGACGATTATAACCGCGACGCCGTCGGCTCCCCTCTCCGACGCAGTGGGAGAGGGGCTGGGATTAAGGGCTAAACCTTGCAGCGCACTACACCTATACCGTACCATCGGCGCGTGGGGGATGACCACCAGCCACCTACCGTTGGGTTGGGGGGTGGGGCGTGGCTGAATGCGATAACTGGCGACGACGCACGCCCACGGCTCCACCAGTGCGGCTTCGGCATAGCTCAGATGCTCCGGGCAGCGCAACAGGTAGCAGCCCACGTCGCCGTTCAGCACCGGCTCACCAAACACCGTGTACTGCGAGTAGCCCCCATCCAGCGCGTAGCCCACCGCCCGCACGCGCCCGCCCACATACACATCCGCCTGCACGATATACCGCTCGCCCACCTGAAAGCGGTCTTTGAGCGCGTCGCCCGCCTGCGCGATGGTGCAGCTGATTTCGTGCCCCATCACGACCGGATGCTGGCGCAAGTCGCGGGCGATTTTGGGGTGCGCCTCGCCCAGACGCAGAATCTTGAGATCACTGAAGCAGATGCCGACGGCGTCAATGCGGACTAAGATTTCGTTCGGCGCGGGCTGGGGCGTGGGCAGGCGTTCGGGTTTGCCCTCGCGTCCCAGATTCTCCCAGCCCGCGCCGTACAGGTTCCAGCGAAGATAGTGCGTGGGAACGGGCATCACATATCGTCAGGGCGTACGCCCAGCGTCACGGTGATGTCGCGCGTTTGCCCGTCGCGCCAGATGCGGAGGGTAATCTGCTGACCTGGCTTGGCACGGCGCATGAAGTTCTGCATATCGTCGATGGTGCGCAGCGGGCGTCCGTTGAGCTGCACAACCACATCACCGGGCTGGATGCCTGCCGAGCGCGCAGGCGAGTTGGCGACCACGCCGTCGATGAACATCCCGTTGGCAGGGAACTTCACCTCAGGCAGCCGCTCCTGCAGGAATCGCCGTATTTGTGGGTCGCTGATGTCGGCGTAGCTGATACCCAACCACGCCTGCCCCACCGAGCCGTGTTCCATTATCTCGCGGATGACCTGCTTCACGCGGTTCACGGGGATAGCAAAGCCAATCCCCACATTCGCGCCCACAGGCGAGAAGATAGCGGTGTTGATGCCAATCAGCCTCCCGCGCGAATCGGCGAGTGCCCCGCCGGAGTTGCCCTGATTAATCGCGGCGTCGGTCTGAATGAACCCGCTCGGTGCGCCTGCGCCCTCCAGCGAGCGGTTCAACGCGCTCACAATCCCCCCCGTCACGGTTGTGCCCAAGCCGAACGGGTTGCCCACCGCAATTACCCAGTCGCCCACCTGCAACTTGTCCGAATCGCCCAGCTGCGCAGTAGGCAGGTTCTTGCCGTCGATTTTGAGCAGCGCGACATCGTTTTGGGAATCGGTACCCAGCACTGTCGCGCGGAATCGGCGTCCGTCTTGCAGCGTCACGAAAATATCGCGCGCCACCTGACGCTGGATTCGCACCACATGGTTATTCGTGACCACATACCCATCGGGGCTGATAATCACCCCTGAACCGCGTCCGCCCACTTCGCGCCAGCCACGCCAGGTAGCAATCTCCCCGGTGGTATCCACATTCACCACCGCAGGCGAGATGCGCTGCGACGCCGTGCGCAACATTGTCTCGAAACTCGTCGGCGCGGGATCCGTCGCAGGGCGTTGCTCCAGCAGGCGCGTCAGTTCCACGCGGCTTGTGTCCGTGTCACCGCGCGGCGCAGCGACCGTCTGCGTTGGTCCCCCGCGATTTGGGAAATAAGTATTCAGCACGTATACGCCTGTAGCAAAGCCCAGCGCAAACAGCGCCACAAAGCCGAGAAACTTTCTCATCGCGTTCCCTCCGTAGAGTGTACCCGAATCCGTTAGACGAAGAAACCGGGCAAGGGTTTGTCGGAATGCCAATCGGCTAAGCAAACTCGTCGGCGAGGACGCCGACGCTACGTGGTGTGTGCTCGTAGCGTCGGCGTCCTCGCCGACGAATCTATGCCACTTGAAACGCTAATTGGTATAGGAGCAATTATGCGGCGAAGTCGCTTTTCCAATAAAGCGCGTCGCTTGCGCAACAGTATCGCGCGCCCCCTTTCGGTTATACTTTACGCCGCTATGTGTGGTTTTCATCCTCCACTGAGCCAACCTGCGCAGGAAGGTGTGTTGCACGACCCGCGCGAGAAGCACCTGCGCAATGTGCGCCAGCTCACCTTCGGGGGCGAGAACGCCGAGGCGTATTTCTCGTTCGACGGCAAGAAACTCATTTTTCAAAGCACGCGCCCGCCCTTCAAAGCCGACCAGATGTTCACGATGAACATCGACGGCTCCGATGTGCGGCTGGTCTCCACAGGCAAGGGTCGATGCACCTGCGGCTACTGGTCGCCTGACGGCAAGAAGATTCTGTATAGCTCCACAGACTGGTGGAGCGAGGAGCCGCCGACTCCGCCTGACCGCTCGCAGGGCTATGTGTGGCCCCTGCTGCCCTACCGACTGTTTATCGCGAATGCCGACGGCTCCGAGCGCGTCGCGCTCACCGACGGCGACGACTATAACGCCGAAGGCTCGTTTCACCCGCGTGGCGACCGCGTGCTGTTCACCACCACCCGCTGGGGCAACATCGATTTAGCGGAGTTAGACCTGCGCACGAAGCGCATCAAACGGCTCACCACCGAAATCGGCTATAACGGCGGTCCCTTCTATTCGTGGGATGGACGCTTCATCGTCTATCGTGCCTATCATCCGAAGACCGAAGAGGAGATTAAGGAGTTTCAAGATCTGTTGCGCAGGCGTCTGGTGCGTCCCAGCAAGCTCGAGCTGTGGGTGATGACCGCCGACGGCAGGCGCAAGCAAAAAATCAGCAATCTGGGGCAGGCGAACTTCGCGCCGTTTATGCAGCCGGGCAACCGCAGGATTATCTTCTCCAGCAACCACCATGACTCGCGCGGACGCGAGTTCGACCTGTTCCTGATCAATCGCGACGGCACAGGTGTCGAGCGCGTCACCCATACGCCCGACTTCGACGGCTTCCCGATGTTCTCGCGCGACGGCAAGAAGCTCGTGTGGGCGTCGAATCGCACCGCCAAAGGACGCGGCGAGACGAACATCTACATCGCCGATTGGGTGGAGTGAAACTCACCGCAGCCAGATAACCCCCACCTGAAGCGGCAAGCTTTCAAGCTTGAGCCGCACGGCATACTTTCCTGCGCTTTCGAGTGCGAGCGTCTGCGAACCCCCATCGGGCGTCAGCAAGGTCGCTGTTTTGGGGCGCAGCCAGCGCGGGAGTTGCGCCTCTATCTCGATATCGCGCTGTTCACGGAAGCGGTAGCCCTGCGGGTGAATCTCGTAGTCGAAGTTGGTCAGCCAGACGGCTGCTGTGCGCTCGCCCACCGTCAGGGCGGCGTCCAGTTTGCGGGGGTTCGTCGCGCCCAGCACGCGCACGCCGTTGGGACGCCAATCCATGCCAAGCAGCTCGTCGCGCACGGAGCGCAGGAATCGATTGAGTCGTGTCTGCTCTTCAAAC
>JAOAFW010000377.1 GCA_026416065.1 Fimbriimonadales bacterium | reverse complement strand
AGATGTGTATAAGAGACAGGGACAGGACTGTCCGTGCTACGATTAGCGACAGAAGTTGTTCACTGCCTGACGCATCGCGGCGGGGCAGTCGCTCGCGCCGCAGCGTCCTAAAGTGCGTTCGCCCCACTGCCACATGTTGCCGATGGGCGTGGTACCCTGACAGCGGCGGGGCATGTAGGTCTGGTCAGGGCGCATCCACTTCGCGTGTCCGTCCGCGAAGGTGTAGTTCGCGCCGCCGTTATGAATGAGCAGGCTCGTCCAGAAGTTCTCGTCCAGGTCGGGGTCGCGTGCACTCTCTGCGCAGACCCAGCATTCGTCGGAGATTGCCCACCACCAGTGCATATTATTGGGCACAAGCGCGCCGCTTCGGTCGCGGTGCAGTACTGTGCCCACGCCGACGCACTCGTTGAACACAATCGTGCGGGAATGCTCCTCGATAGCGGCTTCAGGGCGTACAACGCCCGGTCCCGCGCGTTCGTAGGGGGGGTTAATCCACGCCAGCACGTAGGCGTTCGCGGAGAAGTTACGCACGCCGTAGCGCTGGTAAATCGCCTCCGCCTGCGAGCGTCCGAGGTTGTACCAGCGTCGCACGATGTCATACGAGATGCCCTGCGTCGGGCAGGTGAACACTTCCAGACTTTTCACATACGGAAAGATTCGCTCCGCCCAGTTGGGGATCGGTCCTGTTCCTTCGCCAGAGGGCGGGAACACATGATCGTAGTCGGGCAGGTACATCATCACACCCTGCCCCATCTGCTTCTGATGGGTCAAGCAGGCGGTCTGTTCGGCTTTCAGACGCGCCTGCGCAAACACGGGGAACAAAATCGCCGCCAAAATAGCGATAATCGCAATAACGACCAGTAGCTCAATCAGGGTGAAACCCTTAGTTTTCATAGCCTGCCTCCTTCATGGGCAGCCTGTGCGTTCGCCCAGATGTACCGCCCACTTCAGTTTCGCGGGGTTGCAGTCGAAGAGCGTCTCGTCGGTTGCTTGTAGAATCGGCGTTCCGTTCGACTGGCGTGCGTAGAGCTGATCGCCCTTGAACCACTTCGCATGCCCATCGGCGAAGGCGACCATCACGCCCTCGCTGTGGCGCGCGGCGTAGCCGCTCGGCTTGTTCATTGGCAACACGCGCGCGCGGTTCTCGAAGCCGAACGGGGTCACCATATAGCCGCCAAACGGGTCCGCCGTGGGCTGAATCGGCACGCTGTCCAACACCAAGATTGCCGCTGCGGGGCGCGTGACCTTGCTCAACGACACCACATAGTCCATCGAGGACTGGTAGGGGAAGCCCCAGAACCAGTTCAGCCCGTAGGATAGGCGCGCGCGCTGGCTCCATACTTCGCCGTACTCCGGATTGGACGCTTCGGGACAACGGAACAGGTCGCGATTTTTCGCGTAGGGCATAATCATCGCCGTCCACAAAGGCGCGTTGTCGGGCGTTGGGCGAAATATCCAGCCGACAGTGGGCATCATCTGGCTATAGTCATTCGCGTACATCAAAAACGCTTTGGAGATCTGGTTGAGATTGGAGGTACATGCACTCTGGCGCGCTTTTGCTCGTGCGTTTGCAAAGACGGGGAAAAGTATCGCCGCCAGCACCGCAATTATCGCGATGACTACAAGCAACTCGATGAGGGTGAAACCTCGCTGTCTGTTCATAAAAAACCCTCCAAAGGGATTATACCCCATGAAAATTTCTTGTGTTCCAAAATTACTGTGAATACAGGACTGTCTTTAGTCTCGGTGTACATGGGACAACAACGCGCTCACAAGGCGCATTCGCATCGTTTCAGCTTGTTCGTAATCGCTCACCGTTGGCGTGTTCCAGACCGCTTCGTAGCCGATTCCACTCAGTTCCGCCCACCCGAGCGCTTCCGTGAAGGCGTTCAGGTTCATACGCAGGCGTTCCCATTCACCGCGCAATAGGTTTTGAGCGCGTTGCCACTCCTTGGGCTGGATGGGCTGTTCCAGAACGTGCTGCACTACGCTTTCGGGAAGAGGCAAGTTGCCTGTTTGTATCCACCCGATGCCGAGAACGCCACTTTTCACCATCGCGCGTTCCGACTGGAGCGCGTAGCCTACGCCCGACCGTTCGCGCGTTTCCAGAAACAGACGCGCCCGCTTGCCCTCCATCAGCAGCAACTGTAAACCCTGCAGAATGTGGTACTCTTCTGGATTGCGCACAGGCGACACCCAGCCGTAGCCCAGGTAGCTGTTCCCGCGTGGGTCAGTGAGTCTGCCCAAGCGCAGTAGATACGCTCCCTCCGCGTGCTGCGATTGCGGCGCGCGTGGGAACGCCCATTCACCCCCGAATAGCTGCTGCACGAACTCGATTGAACGCTCACTGCGCAGGCTTCCCGCGATGACCATCACGAGATTCCCGGGTCGGTAATGCGCCTGATAGTAGGCGCGTATCGCGTCCAGTGGAACGCGCTGTAGCGTCTCTTCTTCAGCGTAGCATCCCAGCAATCGCGCACCCAGGCGCCAGCCCTGTGCGCCCTCCTGATACAGACGGTCGTACATCGCCTGCCTGACGGCGCGCTGTAAAGCCGACTCGGTGAACTCGGCGCGGAACAGCGCCTCTTTGAGCAGCGATAGCACATTGATTACCGAGTCGGGACGCGCGTAGGCGGTAATCAACGCGCCTGCGGGAGTCCACGCCACACGCAAGCTCCCGCCAGAACGCGCAATGCGTGCGGCGAGCGTGCGTTCCGTTTCGTTCTGAGTCTCTCCAAACAGCATCCGCGCCGTCAGCTCGCCTGCCACGGCGGAGAAGTCGCTGCGGTGATGTCCCACCGCAACCTGAATGATGACGCTTTGCGACTCCGGCGCGGAGACCGCGATGACCCGCAACCCGTTAGAAAGCCGCTGGCGTAAAGCGTTTCGTGGGCGTAGCGTCGGCGTCCTCATCGACGTAGCAACGCCCTGTAGCGTCGGCGTCTCGCCGACAAGCGCACGCACGAACGCCTCTACCTTCTCTACAGAGACATCGTTCAAACGCGCAGCGTACTCTTCCGGCGAAAGAGGGATCTGGAGCGCGGCGCCCAGCCCATACCAGCGTGCCCGCTCCAGTTGATTGCGGATTGCGCTCTCGTGTCGCACCAGCGCGATGGCGCGCGCCTGCTCCAGCGCGGCTCGGGCGTCGCCATCGGCGATTTTTCTGAGAGCGCGCTCGAAACGCTGGCGCGCGACAGTCTGCCAATCGTCCATCGGCTCAACGGGGGGCAGCAAGTAGAAGGCAATCACACTGCCCTGCAAACGCGGGAGGTATTCACTCTGCAGGCGTCCGAAGGGGAGTGACTCGCCTTCGTAAAGCAATCCCTGATACGGCTCCCCAAGGGCGATACGGAGAATCTCGGCGCAGAGCCAGCCCTCGATATCGCTTGCTGGAGGTGTCGGCACCCCTATCGTCAAGCAGCGGTCGCTGCGGAGCACAGTTAAGTTGCCCTGACCTTCTACCCCTTTCCTCGCGGCGACGGAAACCCGAGCGCTACCCTCCGCTCCCGCTTGATGGGAGTGAGGAGCGACTAATGCCTCTTCTACTGTTTTCTTGACCATCCCCGCGTCGACTGCGCCCACAACCACCACAATCATCCGATCTGGGCGATAGTGCTGTTGATGGAACTGCCGAACGGGTTCCCTGCTGATACGGGCAAGTGTTTCCGGGTCGCCCAACAAGGGCAAGCCGTAGGGATGCTGCTTGAACGCCTGAGCGAACAGCGCATAGCGTGCAGGGCGTATGGGGTCTGTTGAATGCAAAGCGTACTCATCCTTGAGGATGATGCGTCGTTCTTTTTCCAGCTCCGCTTCGGGCAGGGCAGGGTAGAGCAGACAACGCAACAGCGTCTGTAGCGGTTTCTGCCACTGGTCCGGCAGTACGCTGGCGCGATAGCGCGTCCAGTCGCGTTCGGTCGAGGCGTCCAGAACGCCCCCCGCTTGCTCGAACACCTCGTCGAGCGCGCCAGGAGGTAGGTCTGCGCTTCCTTTGAAGATCAGATGTTCCAGCAAGTGAGCGACTCCGGAAGTTTGTGGGGTTTCATCGGCGACGCCGGCACGAATCCAGACTTCGACGGCAGTGAGCGGTGCGTCGGGGATGCGTTCGACGATGAGTTGCAGACCGTTCGCCAGTTGTATACGATGAGGGGTGGGCGTCGCCCACCCCCCGATTAGCAGGAGACAGCCAAGAATCGCAAGTGTGAACGCCCGTTTCACGGTTTGTTCCACTGTTGGCTCTTCTCGCGGGCTTCTTCCCACGCTTGCTGATAGAGCCGTTCGCGTTCCGCCTGGCTGGGCGATTTCCCTGTGGCGTAAAACCATGCTGCCGCGCGTCCCACTGTGAGCGTGCCTGCGTAGGCGACCATGCCTTTGATGACCATGCCCACACCTCCGGGCACGAAGCCAACCAGTTGGCGTGCGACGGCGCGCCAGCCGAACGCCGCACCCAGCACGCTCGCCAGCTCAGGCAGTCGCTGCTTCCAGTCGGGCGCCTTGCCGAACGCTGCCGCCACTCGCAACACCATCAACAGCTGGTTCTTAGTGAGCAACATCATATCAGCGACGGCAGCCGGCGGCGCGAGCAGTCCCAGCAGCGGAAACACCGACGGCAACGCCGACATCATCGCCAATCCCGCGTTCAGCGACGCAACATCCTCAATCAGCCGATTCACGACCAGTTCCCGTGTGCCGGGCAACACCCGTGCCAGCGCAATCAGCGGGAAGTCATGCTTCTGGAAGTGGTCGACAATCGCCTCGATAGCGTCTTGAGGGACTTCCAGCGCGTCGCAACCCAACACGAAATCGAACTCCTCCGTGACGGGTGCGTTGAAACGCTTGACATACTCTGCGGCGGTCTGCAACTGCGTGGGGCTTGCTCCTGTGGTCAATACTCGCCAGACGGCTTCCACGCGATCCGGGTGTCCTACCAGCGCAATCCGAAACGGCGTTAGCAACTCGCGTTCCACCTGCTTCGGCGAAAGCTCTTTGGCGATGTTCCACCAATGCGTCCACTGACTCAGCTTCTGTCGTATCATCGTGTCCCCCTATACTCGTTATGCCGTTTATGATACCCTGTTTTACAGCGCTACCCGTTCCACCTCAGTATAGAGAGAGCCGTCGGGTGTCAGAGTGCTTTGCATCAGGCTAATCGCTTGCAGGGTATACGCGCCAAACGATGCGGGCGCCATGCGTTGTACGGCGTCGTGGAGGCGTTTCTTGACTCCGTCGGCGTCGCGGCAGGGCGTTTTGAGGCGCGCCAGCGTGATATGTGGATGGAACGCCTTGCCCGAGGGTGTAGGGAGCAGGCTCTTCTCCAACGCGGTCGCGATGCGCGTGAGTTGCTCGACGCCTCGCTGCGTCCCTGCCCATAGTACATTGGGGCGATTCCAGTTTGGGAACACACCCAGCCCCCGCACATCGATCACGAAGGGAGCAACCCCTGTGCGCGCCGCAGTCATCGCTTCCACAATGGCGGGCACGTGCGCCTCAGGTTGCTCTCCCAAAAACAGCAAGGTGATGTGATAGTTTTCTGGCGCGACCCAGCGCAGGGCGCGGTCAGGCGCAACCCGCTGGAGATGCTCGCACGCCGTCGCCAACGCCGCACGCACCTCGTCTGAAATCAGAGCCGCGATAAAGAGTCGCATCCGCCTTGCTTCACCCCCTTGTAGAGCAGCCAGAGGGCGTATTGGGTGGCGCGATACTTCACGGTCGCGCGGTCGCCTGCGAAAATCTGGCTGCGTACAACTGTGCCGCTTGGGTCGCTCAATCCCACATAAACCAGTCCCACGGGCTTGTCGGGCGAACCGCCGCCGGGTCCAGCGATTCCCGTAATCCCCACGCCCCACCAGCTGCCGAGCCGAAGGCGAGTGCCTTCTGCCATCGCGCGTGCGGTCGGCTCACTGACCGCGCCGTGAGTCTCCAGTACCTCGCGCGGCACCCCCAGCAACGACTCCTTGAGCACGTTGCTGTAGCTAATTACCCCGCCCAGAAACACTTCCGAGCTACCTGGTACGCTGGTAATCCGGTGCCCCAGCAAGCCGCCCGTGCACGATTCGGCTATCGCGAGGCTCTGTCCCGCCTCGACAAGGCTCTCGACGACCGCTTGCTCCAGTGTGGTCTCGTCGATGCCGAAGATGTACGCGCCGAGCCGCTCGCGCACTGCACGCTCCGTTTGAGCAATCATCTGCTCGGCTTCGGCAGGGCTATCAGCACGCGCCGTGATTCGAAAATGCACCTCGCCCAGTTTCGCCAGCGGCGCGAGCGTTGGATTCTCACTCTGGATCAGGTCTTGCAGCTGAGTTTCCGCGTCCGATTCGCCGATTCCGCACAGGCGCAGCACGCGCGAGCGAATCACGCGCCCTCCCGTGCGTTCTGCAAGGCGTGGCAAAACATGGTCTGTCGCCATCGGCTGGAACTCGTTGGGCGGACCGGGCATGGCGATGATGGGTTTGCCTTGCCACTCGGCGTAGAGCCCCGGTGCGGTACCGTTGGGGTTGGGGATAGGCTGTGCGCTCGCAGGGCGCATCGCTTGGCGCAGCTGGCGTTCGTTCGCCTCGCGCCCGCGCAGGGCGAAAAACGCTTTCAGGCGCGCGACTTCGCCTTCATCCAGCACCAGCGGTTCGCCCAGAACAGCGGCGATCGCCTCGCGTGTGAGGTCGTCGTCGGTCGGACCCAACCCTCCGATGGTGATAATCCCGTCGGCACGCGCTAACCCCTCGCGCAGCGCAGCGATAATCCGCTCGCGATTGTCGCCTACGGTCGTGCGGCGGTAGACCCCCACGCCAATCTCCGCCAAACGCGCCGACAGCCACGCCGCGTTTGTGTCCACAATCTGTCCCAACAGCAACTCGGTGCCGATGGAGATCAGTTCGATGGTCATCGAAATTGAGTGTACCTGACCAGAGAGGTGTACCCTCGCTCCCATGCAAAAGTGCATCCCCTTCCAAAGATAATTTCCCAAAAAGCCGATAATATTAGGGGTTGTGGAATAACCCCCTCGGGAGCGGCGCTATGCAGGTTATGCAAGACTGGACACAAGCAATTTTGTGGTTGAGCGTGGGCCTCTATGGCTACCTCATGATTCACCACGCACTGCAGGCGTTCCTTTCCAAAGAGCGGGCACGCAACCTCTGGCTCATCGCGTTGTTGGCGTGCTGCTTGATATTCAGCTTTGTGGATGTGCAGATGTATCAGCCCGCACCCCAATCGCCCCCGAACGCCTATGTTTGCGCTGTGGGGCAATTTGTTGCGTCCGCCTTCTGCGCCACGCTATTTGTGAAACTCCTTAATAGCCTGCTGAATCTGGGGCTGATGCGTCTGGTAAATGTGCTGTGGGGTATCACGCTGCCGCTCCCTCTGCTGGCTCTGTTTGGCTGGATTGTGGTTCCCCATTTTGAACCTCGCCCGATTGTTTTAGGCGGATACTACATTCAGGCAGACAGTACATTGCTTGGTTTAGCCTACTCGTTCGCCTATCTAATCGCGTTCCTTGCCACCTTCGCGGTTGCCTATCGCCGATGGCGTGAGTATAGTCCTCAGGATCGGGTGTTGCTAAGCGCGCTGAGCCTGATGGTTCCGTTAGTCATGACGGATATGTTCGTCTATTACGGGATGATCTCTTTCTTGCCCACATGGAACTATAACTACTGGATTGTGTCGCTGGCGCTCTCGATTCGCTTGAATGCGCAGATTTATCAACTCACCAGCGATCTGGCGCAGGCAAACCGCGAGCTGCAGGATGCTTATCGGCAGATGGTGGAGCAGGAGCGGCTCAGCACAATTGGACAGGTTGTGCGTGGAATCGTGCACGACCTCAAGAACTTCTTCAACAATGTGCAGTCGCTTTCGGATGTGGGAATTATGCGTGCGCGTAAAGACCCGCAGTTCGACTCCACGCGCTATTTTGAGAACATCCGCAACGCTACACAGCAGGCGCACCAGTATCTAATGGACTTGCTGGCGATGACGCACGAGGAGGGCGATGCGGAGTTAGCCGAGGTCGCGCCTGCGCAGATAGCACGCGAGGTGGAGCGTCTCTCTGGCGCACGCTTGCTCAACCCGCCGGTGCAGATTGTGAACAACATTCCTCTTACGCTGCGCATGCACGCCGATCGCCGCTACCTGATGCAGCTCTTTTTGAACCTGACGCTGAACGCGATACAGGCAATGCGCGACTGGCACGGTGAACGCCGAATCGAGTACGAGTGGGTAGAGCATCCGGAAAAGACGATTCTAATTATCCGCGATACGGGTCCGGGCATGCCCCCCGAAGTGCGCGATCACCTGTTTGAGCGCGCGATTACCACCAAGCAGGGCGGCAGTGGTATCGGGTTGATGCTGGTGCAACGCGCAATCGAGAAGCATCAGGGCGTGATTGAGGTGCATTCAGAAGAAGGCAAAGGTACGGCGTTCGTGTGTGAGTTTCCCACGCCGCCCTTGCTCGAAAACGCGCCCAACGAGACGCTGGTGGGCGCAGCGTAGATTGGCGTCCTACCGCGCCGGCGACCACTTAGGGGTAATGTGGTCGCCCGACTGCGTGCGCTGTTTCAAATCCGTGCCGTCGATGCGCACCGTGTAAATCTGACGATTGCCCGGTTTGCCCATCGCAAACACAATCTGCTGTCCATCAGGCGCCCAGTGCGGATGGTACACTTCGCCTTCTACAATTAGCGTGGGTGCTCCACCCGATTCGGGCACGGTCGCCAGCCCGATGCGTTTGAGTTCGCCGTCCTTGAGCCGTTCACACAGAACGAACGCCACGCGTGAACCATCGGGCGACCAAGCCACCTCAATGGCAGCCTGCGCGTTCTCGGGCGAAAGCCAGAGCGGGAGTGGCTGCACCTCGCGCGTGGTCGCGCCGAAATCGAAGCGGATGACGCCCCCCATCCGTTTCTCGCCACTCTGCGTGGGCACAATCAGCCCTGCGCCGCTCACGACGAGGCTCTGTCCCGTCGGTGACCAGTCGAGGTCTACGTACTCGCCGGCAATCACTATGGGCAGCGTGAACTGCTGCTGCGCCAGAGTAAGATCCTGCAGCACCACCTGCTCCCCCTCGTCGATGCGCTGCACAGCGGCGATAAGGTCGGGGTTTGGACGCTTCGCGTAGCGGAAAGCAATCTGCCCGTACTGCTCGCGCACCTGCGTCATCTGCGAGGCGGAGGGGATAAGCTGCAGGGAGTGGACGCCCTTCACATCGACTTCCGTGATCAGTCCCTGCGCCACGTGCAGGATGTTTTGCCCGTCGCGATCGTAATACGGCGCGAGTTTCGCCCCACCTCCGAGGGTCAGCTGGCTAAGCCCTTTGCCGTCGGGGTCAATCGTCCAGAGCTGATAGACGTAGTCGCGGCGGTTCGACGAAAACACAATCTTTTTGCCGTCGGGCGCCCAGTCGGGGCTGCGGGCGTCGAAATCGTCCTCCGTGAGCATCAGGGTTTGCCCCTCGGGTTGGATAACCATAATGTCGCCGTTGGCATCCTCGTTCAGACGCACGCACACAATCCAGTTGGGCGTGTTCGGCTTGATAGGACGCAGTTCGAAGCGTCCCCATGGCTGCGAGCGAATGAACGCCAGCGCAGCGACCATAATCACGACAATCAAGACACCTATTAGCAGGCGTTCGCGGCGTTTGATACGATTCATAGTTCGGCAGTTGAAGCGGTTGAAGCATGCAGGATCAGCCAGGCGACCACCGAGGAGGGTGCTTCGGCGTTCGTGGCGATGCGCTCGATTACACGGTTCAGTTGCCGTTCATCGGCTTCGGTCTCGACGGGAATGCGCTGCAGGGCGTCGCGCACGAACACGATCATCTCATTCAGGTAGCGAGCGCGGTTGACCGCGAGGCTGCGCCCGGGCGTTTCGGCGAATTTGCGTCCCACCTGCTCGTAGACGGTTTCCCAGTTGGTGTAGGTGCGCGTCTCGAACTCGCGTTTGCGTGCGCCTTGCTCGCTGAGGCGGCGCAGCTCCTCTTGCTTGCGCTGGTGCAGTTGCCAGTCGTGCAGGGTCGCGCCCTCGATAATCACAATCTGCGGGCGAATGGCGTAAGCCTCCTCGATAAACTGTTCAATCCATTTGCGCACGGTGGGGGCGTTCAGGTGCCCTGCGAGTTGGTACTCCTCGTGGGGCATTCCCAGCACAACGGTCTCGCCCTCGATGGTCACCAGTTGCAGCGCATCGAGGGCGCGGTAGAGGGTGCGCCCAGTGACCTGTTGCTTCACGCGCTCGCGAATGAGGCTCCACGCCTGCTGCATTTCCTGGCTCATACGACCTCCCGATGATGGCGTTCCCATAGGATGCGCAAACCTTCCAGCGTCAGCATCGGCTCCACGCGCTGGATGCTGGGGCAGAAGGGAGCGAACCGCCCTGCCAGTCCGCCAGTAG
>JAOAFW010000319.1 GCA_026416065.1 Fimbriimonadales bacterium | reverse complement strand
TTCATCAGCCGTGTAATCCGTCGTCCCAGCGCCATATCACAGGTCCCCCTGCAGTCCGAATGCGACGAACTCGATTGTACCCTCTTTTCCGCGCAGGGTGAGGTTCAAGCGGATACGGTCGCCCGCCTGCTGTTGCAGCGCAACCCGCCAGCTCAGTTGCCCAGAGGCGGTCTGATACGCGCCTCCCAGTTCGGGTTGGAACGCGGTGGAGCGCAGTTGCACCCGCAGGGCAAGCCAGTGGGTCGCCGGAACGCGCTTGCCTTCGCTGTAGAGCCACTCCAGCTGCAGGGGCGTGCCGCCGAGATTCAGGGTGTAGTCCGCGCCGTAGAGGGTATCGTAGCCGTCGCGCGTGCGCGGGCGTTCGGGCAACTCCCAAAGGGCGAAAGCGTGCGGGTCGGTCCCGAAATGGCGTCCGACGCCGACCGACGCGCCCCCCCGCGCGGTTCCCACACGCACATACAGACCCTGCTGGCGTTCCACTCCGTTATAGAGATACGCCACCCGCATCGGCAAATCGCCCATCGCGAACTGCGCGGGCGACTGAACCGCCAGCACGCTCTCGTTGAGCAGCAAGCCCGCGCCGAACGGCGCGTAGAACTTGCCGAGTCGCCAGCCCTCCAACCGCTCAATGTACGCCTCGTCGAGGGCGGTGCGGGTGCGGTCGGTTGCGAGGTTCTGCAGCCGCTGCGCCACATACGCCCCGTAGCCCGCCTCGTGATAGAGTTGCAAGAACACCACCGAGTGCCGCGCGAGGTCATCGTACCAGCGCAGGGCGGTCGTGCGCTCGTCCGCGCGCGCCTGCAGGTTCAATCGTGCGCCGAAAAAAACCGTCGGATGCTGCGCCCAAGCCAGTGTGTGCAGCCCAAGTAAAGACAATATCGCCCACTGAAGCCTCATCGTGTGGAGTAGAGTGTACCCATTCGCTTTGGGAGAGCCAGGTACAGGAGCCCATACACTGCAACACAGGAGATAGCGCGTTCGAAGCGAACAAACTAAATATGCATCTCGCGTGGACAACCTTTACCGTGAACAAGCGGTTCCCGCTGACAATCAGTCGGGGCACAACGGCGCAGACCGTGAATGTGTGGGTGCGCGTTGAAGCGGACGGCGTGGAGGGCTGGGGTGAGGCGTCGCCGTTCGGGATTGGCGACCTGCGCCAAAGCACCGAAGCGATTCTGGAAGACCTCGCGCAAGCCAAACCGTTGCTGGAACCTTTGCATCCCCTGGAGCGTGAGCGTGTGGAGACGACTCTGATAAATGCTGGTGTGCGCTCCGCTGCACGCGCTGCTGTGGATGGCGCACTGTGGGACTGGCTCGGCAAGCGCACCGGGTTCGCCGTATGGCAGATTCTGGGCTTATCGCGCGAGGCGATTGTGCCCACCTCCGTGACGATTGGCATCAATCCGCCTGAGATTGCTCGTCAGCGCGTGCGCGACTGGCTGGAACTGACTCACGCACGATCGCTCAAAATCAAACTGGGCAACCCTGCAGGCATCGAGGCAGACCAGACGATGTTCGAGGCGATTCGACAGGAGGTTCCGGAAGGAATCGCGCTGCGTGTGGACGCGAACGGAGGCTGGAGCCTGCAGGACGCGCTCACGATGTGCCGCTGGCTCGCCGAGCGCGGCGTGGAGTATGTGGAACAACCCCTCCCTCGCGGCGCAGAGAACGACCTGCCCGCCCTCTATCGCGAGTCGCCCCTGCCAATCTTCGTGGATGAGAGTTGCTTCGATAAACGCGATGTCGTTCGGCTGGCAGACCGCGTTCACGGAATCAATATCAAACTGATGAAGTGTGGCGGGCTGAGCGAGGCGATTCGGATGGTGCATGCCGCGCGTGCCCTAAGATTGCAGGTGATGTACGGCTGCTACTCCGATACCAGCCTGTCGATTAGCACAGCAGCACAGATTGCGCCTTTGGCAGACCACCTGGATCTGGACAGCCACCTGAATTTGATGGATGACCCATTTACGGGAGCGGAGCTGCGAGACGGGCGCGTACTGCCCAACGACGCGCCCGGACTGGGTGTGCGCTTGCGGGAGATGTTCCCAGTGTAATCGTATCAGGTAAGATTCAGGGTGATGGAGCGTTGGGGAGAACGACACGAAACGATTACGCTGCCGTGGCTGTGGCACGCCCTGCGCAGCCAGTGGAAGTGGGTCGCAGCAGGGGTTGTGCTGGGCGCAGGCATTGCAGCAGCGGTGGTATTCTTCGGACAGAAGCGATACGAGGCACAGGCGAAACTGCTCATCGAATCACCTGCAGCTGTCTCTTATACACATCTGACGCT
>JAOAFW010000298.1 GCA_026416065.1 Fimbriimonadales bacterium | reverse complement strand
AGATGTGTATAAGAGACAGTCGTGGCAGAGCCTGCCGACACGGTACTCATCGCCGAAGTGCAGAACATGGGGCAGAGCGCGGACTTCTATCGCGCTGACTTGAACGACCCGCAGCCTACCCGCGCGAACGAGACCTTCCCGTTCCCTGCGCTGCTGAACCGCCGCAACAACGGCGCAATTCTGGGACGCCACATGAAGCTCAGCAACGTAGTGTGGATGGATGGGCACGCGAAAGCCGTCACACTGGACTACCTCGCGGCGACCAACCCGCAGGTGTGTGGTCAGACCTGTGTGATGTACCGCTTCACAGTGGACGACGACAAGCCACGCTAAGCACTCTTACCCGTGTCCCCTCTCCCACTCGCTGGGAGAGGGGAATTCATTTCTCCTCCAGAGCGTATTCCAGTACCGCAGCACGCACATAAACGCCGTTTTGAACTTGAGTGAGGATCAGCGACCGTGCGCCGTCGGCGACTTCGTCGGCGATTTCTACCCCGCGCTGAATCGGGCCAGGGTGCATTACCACGCAGTCTGGTTTCGCCAGCTGCAATCGCGGGGTGTTAAGCTGGTAATCACGGCGGTAGGCGTTCAGGCTGGGCAATAGCCCTTGCGCCATCCGCTCGGTTTGCAGGCGGAGCGCCATCACCACATCGGCGTCGCGCACGGCTTCGCTGGCGTCAGAGGTGAGGTGCGCGTTCTGCAAAGGCGCGTCGGGCTGCAGCGTCGGCGGCGCACAGAGCCATACTTCCGCGCCCGCTCGCGTGAGCAGCGTGAGGTTTGAACGCGCTACGCGACTATGCCGTATGTCGCCCACGATTGCCATCTTGCGCCCGCTGAGCCACTGTGTGGTCGGGTCGGGTTTGCCATAATGGAGCCACAGCGTGTAGAGATCCAGCAACGCCTGCGTGGGGTGTTCGTGCGCGCCGTCACCCGCATTCAAAATCGGCGTGTGGGAGACCTGCGCAGCCAACTGTGGCGCGCCCGAATGGGGGTGGCGGATGACGATTGCACGCACGCCTTGCGCATTGAGCGTGCGCACCGTATCCTGTAGGCTTTCCCCTTTGACGATACTGCTCGCCTCCACCGTAATCACCAGGGGGTGGTAGCCGAGCAACACACACGCTTGTTCGAACGCGGCGCGGGTGCGCGTGCTGGGTTCATAAAACAGCAGAGCGACGAGAGCGGCTTTGGGTTGGATAGGGGGCGTCGCGTTCTCGGTCAATCGTTGACGCCACGCTTCGGCGCGTCGCAACAATTCGGCTGCGGGCATATCTGTGGCGCTGAGCACATGTGGCATGGCAAGCTCCTACGGCAAGTTCGGCGCGGCTTTGCGCAGCACCACGCGGTCGCGCCCTTCCAGCTCCATTAGCTCGACCAGCACAAACTCCGAGCGACTGGTGGGCAGGTTTTTACCCACGTAGTCCGGGCGAATGGGCAGTTCGCGGTGTCCCCGATCAATCAGCGTCGCCAGCTGGATATTGGCGGGACGCCCCAGTTGCATAATTGCCTCCATCGCCGCGCGTACTGTGCGCCCCGTGTGGATTACCTCGTCGACCAGAATCACGCGCCGGTCGGTGATGGGGAAAGGCACATCGGTCTGATTGCGGCTGAGTGCGCCCGGGCTGCGTTCCACATCATCTCGGAAGGGGGTGATGTCCACGCTGCCGCAGGGCACACCGACACCTTCAATCTGGGAGATTGCCAGCGCCAGACGCCTCGCTACGGGCGCGCCACGACGCTGAATGCCGACGACCACCAGATCTTTCGCGCCCCGATTGCGCTCCAGAATCTCATGTGCTATGCGAGTGATGGCGCGGCGGATGTCTTCCGCATCCATCACCACGACCTCGCCCTGCTCCGTCATCAGGCAGAGTATACCTGAGCACAGCGGGGGTATCCTACTACTATGCAACTGCGCAGCAACCTCATCCTGTGTGGCGACAACATGCAGTACCTGCCTGAGTTGCCGAGCGGCGCATTCCGGCTCATTTACATTGACCCACCCTTCAACACAGGCAAGGCGCAGCAGCGTACTCGCATCCGTGCCATCAGCAGTGAAAACGGCACACGCATCGGCTTCGGCAACCGCAGATACGCCGTGCAACCCTACGAATCGCCCGCCTATGGAGACGACTTCGATGACTACTTAGCCTTCCTGCGCCCGCGCCTGATCGAGGCACACCGCTTGCTTACCCCCGATGGCTCGTTGTTCGTGCATTTAGACTACCGTGAAGTGCATTATGTGAAAGTGATGCTGGACGAGATTTTCGGACGCGAATGCTTTATGAACGAAATCATCTGGGCGTATGACTACGGCGGACGCAGCAAGCGGCGTTGGCCCACCAAGCACGATAACATCCTCTGGTACGCGAAAGACCCTGAGAACTATGTGTTCAACTATGAGGCAATCGACCGCATCCCCTATATGGCGCCGGCGCTGGTGGGGGCGGAGAAGGCAAGACGGGGCAAGACACCAACCGATGTATGGTGGCTGACGATTGTGCCCACCAGCGGTAAGGAGAAAACGGGCTACCCCACGCAGAAGCCGCTGAAGCTGCTGGAGCGGCTAATTCGGGTGCATAGCGCGCTGGGGGACTGGGTACTGGACTTCTTCGCGGGCAGCGGTACGACGGGTGAGGCAGCGGCGCGGTTGGGCAGGCGGTTTGTATTGATAGACAACAATCCCGAGGCGATAGGCGTTATGGCGCGGAGGCTGGAGGGGATGGGAGTGGCGATAGACGGAGAAATAGAATCGGCATTTTCCTTTTCAGGACACACGGAGCTAATCTGAGTTGATGCCAAACGGCGGGGGACGAACTCTACCTGTTGACGAGCCACAGGGCAAAGTGAGGGGCATTTTCAGGTACAATTTGCTTATGCACATGCTGAGAGCAGGAGGCTTCGCTTAATGGTTCGTGTGCGCTATGCCCCCAGCCCGACGGGGCTGCCCCATGTGGGCAACATACGCACCGCGCTGTTCAACTGGGTGTTTGCCCGCCACCACGGCGGCAAGTTCATCGTGCGCATCGAAGACACCGACCGCAACCGCTATGTGGAAGGCTCTGAGCAGGCGATTCTGAACTCCCTGCGCTGGCTCGGACTCGACTGGGACGAGGGCCCCGAGGTCGGCGGTCCGCACGCGCCGTATTACCAATCGCAACGACTGGAGATTTACCACCGCATCGCACACCAGCTGGTAGACGAGGGTAAAGCGTACAAGTGCTTCTGCACCGCCGAGGAGGTGGAGCAGATGCGGGCGCAGCAGAAGGCGCAGGGCGCAGCGCAAACCATGTACGACCGCCGCTGCCGCAAGCTCACCCCCGCCGAGGTAAAAGCCCGCGAGGAGTCGGGCTTGCCCTATGTCGTGCGGTTCAAAATGCCCCTCGAAGGCACTGCCGAATATGACGACCTGATCCACGGGCGCACGGTGTTTCAAAACAAGCTGACCGACGATTTCGTGATGATCAAGTCGGATGGCTTCCCCACCTACCACCTCGCGAATGTGGTGGACGACCACCTGATGGAGGTAACGCATGTGCTGCGAGGCGACGAGTGGGTCTCCAGTATGCCGCGCCACTTGAATCTCTACAAGGCGTGGGGCTGGGAGCCGCCGCAGTTCGCGCACCTGCCCCTGCTGCTGGGACCCGATAGGCAGAAACTCTCCAAGCGACACGGCGCGGTGGCTGTCTCTTATACACATCT
>JAOAFW010000297.1 GCA_026416065.1 Fimbriimonadales bacterium | reverse complement strand
CCACCGCCACGCCCATATGCACATAGTGGCGCACGATAATCTGGTCGTCCTGCAAAGTGGCGTTCATCATCGGGAACTCCAGTAGCGCGTCGGTGCAGGCTTTCACGAAGAAGGGCGTGTAGGTCAGCCGCACGCCGTACTGCTGCTGGAACGAGTCTTTGTTGCGTTCGCGGAACTCCACCAGTTTGGACACATCGACCTGGATGACCGTTGTGACGTGCACAGCGGTCTGGTAGCTTTTGGTAAGGTGCTCAGCGATGACCTTGCGCATGCCCACGAGGGGGATGATTTCCTCGCCTTCGCGCGGCTGAACGGGTTGCGGCGCGGGCGCAGGTGCTGGTTGCGGCGTGGGCTGAGGCGCTGCGGCGCGTCGCTGTAGATACGCCTCTACATCCTTGCGCGTGATGCGTCCGCCCGTGCCGGTGCCCGGAATGCTCTGCAGTTCTTCGATGCTGATTCCGTGTTCCTGGGCGATTTTGCTCACCACAGGCGAGATAAAGGGACGTCCTGCACCGGTTCGGCTCTGACCGTCGCGGCGTGGGGCAGGGGCAGGGGTCGGTTCTGCGGGCGCGGCGACGGGGAGAGGCTCCTCGCCACCACCGTAGAAGCCGACGGATTCGACGGGGGGCGGCGCAGAGACGGGCTTGGCTTCGCCGGCGGGGCGCGCTTCACTCGTCGGCGGGACGCCGACACTACGCACTTCCGATTCCGAAGCGATGAGGGCAAGTTCCTGTCCGACATGAACCGTTGCGCCTTCGCCCGCCAGAATTTGCTGCAACACGCCCGAAGCAGGTGCGGGCAGCTCCGTGTTCACCTTATCGGTCATAATCTCGACGATGGGCTCGTCCTCTTTGACCGATTCGCCCTCCTGCTTCAGCCAGCGAACGATAGTGCCTTCTACGATGCTCTCGCCCAGTTCGGGCATAATCACAGCGACCGCCATAGCTTTTCTCCCTCAGTACGCCGCCAGTTCCCGCGCGGCGAACACAATATCCTCGACGCTGGGCAATACGAACTTCTCCAGCGGTTCTGCGAATGGCACAAAAGCATCCTTTGCTGCCACGCGCATAATCGGTGCATCGAGCCACTCGAATGCCTGTTCAGTAATCCGCGCTGAAATCTCCGCGCCGACGCCGCCCGTTTTGGGCGCTTCATACACTACCAGCACTTTGCTGGTCTTGCGCACCGATTCCAGAATCGTCTTCATATCGAGTGGTTTGATGGTGCGCAGGTCGATAACTTCCAGCGAGATGCCCTCTTTTTCAAGGCGTTGCGCGGCTTCGAGGGCGAAATGCACCATTGCGCCATAGGTCACGACAGTAACGTCGTCGCCGTAGCGTCGGACACGCGCACTGCCGAGTTTGACGATATAGTCCTCGTGCGCTTCGGGGATGGATCCCTTGATGCGTCGGTAGAGGAATTTATGTTCGTAGAACACGACGGGGTTATTGTCGCGGATAGAGGCTTTCATCAGCCCGTAGGCGTCGTCAGGGAAGGCGGGCTGCACCACTTTCACGCCGGGCGTATGGAAGAACCACGCCTCGAACTGCTGGCTGTGGTACAGGCTGCCACCGATATAGCCGCCCGACGGACCGCGCACCACAATCGGGATAGGTGTCTTACCGCCTGAGCGGTACAGGTAGGTACCCGCGACGTTCACCACCTGGTCGAAGCCGTAGGAGATGAAGTCGATGAACTGCATTTCGGCGACGCCGCGTTTGCCTGCTGCCGCTGCGCCCACGCAGGTCGCGATAATCGCCGTCTCGGAGATGGGCGCGTCCACCACACGGTCGGGCCCGAAACGCTCATAAAAGCCTTCCGTCACGCCGAACGCGCCGCCCATCCGCCCGATGTCCTCGCCAATCAGGAACACATTCGGGTCGCGCTCCATCTCTTCCCAGAGGGCGGCACGAATCGCTTCCAGAAAAGTGACCTCTCTCATAGCGACACCCCCGCGCTCTCGTCGTAGATGTCTTCCAGCGCCGTGTGTGGCTCAGGGTCGGGGCTGCTGATTGCGTAGGCGATAGCGCGTTCGATTCGCTCTTTGACGTCCAGAGGGGGTTCAGGGAGTTCTGCCTCTGTGAACTGCCCTGTGCTAAGCAGATATTGGCGATAGCGCGTCAGCGGGTCGCGTTTCTCCCACATCTCAATCTCTTGCACGGGGCGATAAGCGCGGGCGCGGGTCTCGTCGTGGTCCGCATGTCCCTGTATACGATAGGTCACGCACTCGACAATCACGGGTCCATTGCCTGCGCGGGCGTGTTCCAGCGCCTCGCACATCGTGTCGTACACCGCGTTGAAATCGTTGCCGTCGATGCTGTAGCCGGGGATGCCGTAGCCCAGCGCACGCTCAGCGACAGTTTTGGTGGGCACTTCCAGTTCAACAGGCGTGGAGTAGGCGTACTGATTGTTCTCCACCACCACAATCAGGGGGAGTTTGTGGACGGCGGCGAAGTTCAGCCCCTCATGGAACGGACCGGTGGCGGTCGCGCCCTCGCCCGTGTAGGCAACCAGCACGCGATCGCGCCTGCCGTCCAGTCGTTGCGCCCACAGCACGCCGCACGCCACCGCAATCGTGGAGCCGAGCATGCTGGTGGAGTGAACGATGCCGAGGTTCATATCCCCCATAT
>JAOAFW010000191.1 GCA_026416065.1 Fimbriimonadales bacterium | reverse complement strand
CCGAGCGTCAGCAAAACTGCCAGCCACCAGCCCCATCGGCGCATGGCAGGATTGTACCGCGCGCAATTCTGCTTCTCTGAGGAACGGTTGCCTGAACGGTTTCTATCTATCCGTGTGTGCATGGAATGCAGAGCGCAGAGTGGGTTTACCGCGACGCGAAGCTCATCGAGACGGGGGTCTACCCGGATAAAGGTGTTGCGATTACGGAGCCTCAGTTAGAGCAGCTGGCGCGTTCGTTCCGCGCGCCCGTGCCGATTCTGGTGGAGCATCGCCCCTCGCCGCTGCTGTTGGGCTGGCTGGTGCGCGTGTGGCGGCGCGGGGATGCGCTCTACGGCAGGCTGGCGCTATTTCCCGAAGCGGACGCGCTGTTGCGCCGTTTGCGCCTGCGCGGGCTGAGCGTCGGGCTGAGCCGCGACTTGCGCCGCCTGCTGGAGGTCTCCATTACGGCAAGCCCCCGCGTGCCGAGCGCGCAACTGTTCCACGCTGCGCCGGACGCGCGTAGCGTCGGCGTCCCGCCGACGATGGGCGCCGATAGCTACGCACCCGCCATAAACGCATTCCGAACCGATACTGAGGAGGTGATTCGATTGGAAACGGTCGAGATTCGCGATTCGTCGGCGGGGACGCCGACGCTACGCCACGATGAACCCTCTGCAGGGACGCCTGCACACTTCGAGTCGTTGGAGTCTCGCATTCGCGAGCTGGAAGCCGAGTTGCGCCGTCGTGAGGCGCGTGAGCAGATTCAGCAGTGGAGCCTGCGCGGGCAGTTGCCTCCTGCGCTTGCGCCGCTCGCCGAAGCGATTCTGTTGCAGGGCGACGCGCCCGTGCAGTTCAGCGACACGACGACCTCGATTGCCGAGCTGTTTCGCCAGTTCGTGAACAGCCTGCCCCCGCAGAACCTGCTTGCGGAACTTGCCCCAACACCTGAAGCAGACACGCCGAGCTTCAGCGCAGATGCGCTGGAATTCCTGCGCCGCGCGTTCCCCGACATGAACCCCGCCGAGCTACTGCCAAAGGAGGCGCACTGAGATGCCCGCACTAACCCAACCGTATGAGACCCACGAGCGCGAGGGGCTGATTATCGCCTATCCTGTCAAGGCGAACGCGAAAATCTGGAAAGGCGCGCTGGTGTGCGTGGACAGCACGGGCTACCTCGTGCCCGCTTCCGACACGGCAGGGCTGCGCTTCGTCGGCGTGGCGTTCGAAAACGTAGACAACACAGGCGGCAGCAACGGCGAGAAACGCTGCCGTGTGGTCAAGCGCGGAACCTTTATCTACAACCGCGTGGGGAGCTACACGCAGGCGGATGTGGGAGCGACCGTGCGCGCCACAACCGACAACGAAGTCGCCAAAACCAGCACGAACAATATCCTCGTCGGCACGGTGGTCGAGTTGCTGGACGGCAACCGCGTGCGGATACGGATCGACAATCATACGGTGTGAGGAGGTGAGCCGAGATGCCATTAGTACGAAGCGATTTGCTCTCGCTGGTGGAGGCGGGGCTGCGCACCGAGTTCTTCCGCGCCTATCGCCAGCTGGATGAAGCAAGCATCACGCCGCAGATTGCGACGATTGTGCGCACGAACCTGCCCGTGCAGAAGTACGGCTGGCTGGGCAGTGTGCCCGTGATGCGCGAGTTCGTGGACGAGCGTCAGCCCGCGGGTCTGGGCGTGTATGAATACACCATCAGCGACCAGGTCTGGGAGGCGTCGATTGCCGTTGAGCGACGCGCGCTTGAAGACGAGCAGTACGATATGATTCGGATGCGTGTGCGCGACCTGGCGCGGGAAGCCGTGCGCCACAAGGAGCAGCTCGTCATCGAGGCGTTGATACGCGGCTCGATTGATGGACGCTGCTACGACGGGCAGTTCCTGTTCGACACTGACCACCGGGAAGGCGACAGCGGGTTGCAGAGCAACATCTACAACGGCGCGCTCTCCACGAACAGCCTGCAAGCCGCGATGGCGCAGATGATGCAGTTCAAGGACGACCGCGGACGCCCGATGGGGATTCTGCCCGACACGCTGCTGGTGGGTCCCAAACTGCAGTGGTTGGCGATGGAGCTGCTGGAATCGCCGATTGTAGTACAGGCGAACACGGCGAACAACTTCACACCCTATCGGAATGTGCTGCAGGGCAAGCTGCGCCTAATCGTGTCGCACTACATCACAGGCGCGCATGAGAACAAGTGGTTCCTGCTGGACACCTCACGTGCGGTGCGGGCGGTGGTGCTGCAGGAGCGTCGGGATGTGCCGCTGGAGTTCGCCGCGCTGGATAAGCCCGACAGCGAGCAGGTGTTTATGCGCGATAAGGGGCTGTACGGCGCACGCGCCCGATATGGCGTCGGCTACGGGCCTGTCTCTTATACACATCT
>JAOAFW010000284.1 GCA_026416065.1 Fimbriimonadales bacterium | reverse complement strand
TCGATGAGCATGCCCGTCCCGCCTGCCCACGAGCGTCCATCGGTGTAGTCGGCGCGCCTACCGTAGCCCGCGCCCTGCGCCATGCTCACATTCCGCTCGGCGGTCTGCGGCGAGGGGAACTCGATGGGGGTAGGATGAGCGGTATACCCATCGTCGCCGAGCGCGTCAAGCAGCGCGCCGAAGCCCTTCACTCCGCCAAAGCCCTGCGATTCGTAGAAGCAAGCGTACTGGTCGCGTCCTTCGCGATCGATGAGCGCGCCCACGCCCGCCATCGCCGCGCCCTGCGCATAAGCGTAGGCATCATAAACATCGCTCCCCTGCAGGTCGAGAAGCATGCCGACGCCAAACCGCGCCGCGCCTAACCCCGCCGACTGCGTGCTGTATACATCATCGCCGGCGAGGTCGGCGAGAATCGCGTAGCCGAGCGTTGCACCGCCGAACGCCATTGCGCCTTTGCCTTCGCGCTTCTCGCGTTCCACGAGTGGTTTCTGGAGCGTCTCCGCATCGTCACCGTAGCGGTCGCTACCCGCGAGGTCAATCAAAAACGACACCGTGTTTTCCAGCGTGAGGGTCGCCCCGCCGCCGTAGTAGGTATCGTCGCCTCCCGTATCCATCAGCAACAGGTAGGGCAGGCGTGCGTGGGTATCATTCCCGCCACCGCAGAGCCGAATGCGTCCCCACGGGGAATCGATATCGACCGCGAACGGTTTGCTCAGCGCGTCTTTGGCGGGCGCGTCGGCTTTTCGGAACGCTTCGATAACCTGCTGCACTGCCAGGACACTATCGTGCCCGCCCGCCAGTAGACGCGGCAGGTCGACTTTCTCCAGCGCGCGCTCCAGCAAAAGCAAACCGTCGCTCGGCTCCGCGCTGCCCAGAGCCGCCTCGAACTCCTTGATGGGCAGGTTGAGCAGTTTGAACAGGGTGTTCCGCTCGTCGGCGGTCAAGTCGCGCAGGGCGGCGTCGCGCCAGCGTCGCGCTTCAATCGTCGTGTAAATTAAAAACGCCGCCTGGCGCTGCACGATGTCGGGCAAGCCCTGCTTTGCACGCTGAAGCTGTTGGCGCACGGAAGGGGGTACGGGCGCGTTCGCCTCTTTATAGAGTTCCAGCACGGCTTTCTCCAGCGCGTCAGGTTCGTTTGCTTGCTCCCGCAGCGACTGGAGCGGGTCGCCAATCAGCGTGCGTCGTATCGAGACGCCAATCGCGCCGGCGCCCGATTCGACCACCGTGACGGGACGCCCCACCGCCCCCACCAGACTGTTGCGTAGTCGCTCGGCGTAATAAGGCAACCGCAACGGGTCGCGCAAGAGCATCTCGAACAGTGGTGAGGCGTGCTGCGTGCGGAAAAAGTAGTCAAACAGGCGGGCGTCAAACCGCACCTCTTGCGGGGATAGATTCGCCTGCGCCAGCGTCTCCTTGAACAAAGCATCGGTCTGCAGCTGTCCAAACGCCGTCGCCGACAGCCACACGCAACACAACCCAGGGCGAATGCGCATGCGGGGATAATTTCGCGGGAATGAGGCAGCTTCCTGCAGGTGTTCGAGAGTGCCCCTCAGGGGCGCGTTCGCCGCGCCTCTGAGGGGCTGAGAAGTTTCTTAGCACCCGCTGCCAAAGTTGAACAGCACCAGTAGCAGGTCCGCGTCGTCGACCACGCCGTCTTCGTCGAGGTCTTCAAGCAGTCCGCCGCCGATGGAGCCGAAGGCGAACAGCACGGCGAGCAGGTCGGCGTCGTCCACGCAGCCGTCAAAGTCCGTATCGGCGCGTGGCATCCCGATTCGCGACAGCGCACGCCAATCAGCAAAGGTCATCTCCTCCTGGTCGGCTTCAATCCCCGCAAGGAGCACGCGCACCCCATCCTGCCAGTTCACGCCGTCGCAGGAACAGTCGAGGAACGCCCAGTTGTTGAACCCGCATAGCACCGCGTGCTGATTATCGCCGTTGATGTCGCGCACAACACCCGTATCGGTCGTGTCGCCGTCCTGGTTCCAGTCAACGGGACCGCGCATATCCGCCAGCCAGCCGTTCAAACCGCCGACAGGCACTTTTTTCCCTGACGCGCCGCCGATACCGTCTGGCTCGGACAGGTCGTTCTCGTTCAGGCTTTCATAGGCGACCGTCGAGTAGTCCAGTAGCCAGCTCGGCGCGTAGCCCGGCTGGGGCATTTGCCAGAGATAGTTCATCACGCTGTAGTAGTTAGGCTTGAAGTTGACATGGTCACATCCGCCGTGGCGTTGCCCCAGCGCATGTCCTATCTCGTGCATCAGGGTTCCCGCCACATGGTCGTCCCAAGTGACGCGTCGCCCTTTCCAGGTCATGGGTAGTTTGTTTTTCAGTCCCGACCAGTCCGAATGCCCCAGCGAGACGATGATGTCGTCGCCGGGCAGCTCGGCGATACCCGACGCCGCAGTGCTGCCGTAGCTCTTAGCGAAAACGCAGTAGCGCACGAACTTGCGCTTCGCCCTTCGGATATGCTGCCAGTTCGGCGAGTTGCGCTCAGCGGGCGTACCGTAATACTGCGTTTTGAAGGCGTCGTAGTCCTGCCAAACATTAGACCAGTTGGTTGCGGGCGCTGCGTGATCCCCGCCGTCGATAAAGTGGACATAGACCTGCCGATTTCGGAAAGCGGCTCGGACAGCGTCCAGCACCGCCTGCGAGGGGCGTTGTCCGCTCATGGAGTCATACTCGATGAAGATGTCGCGCCGTCCGACCGTGGCGCCCAGCGCGGGCAGGTTGAGATCGATTACCCCGTCGTTGTTGATGTCCAGTCCGTTGCGTTCCCAGTCGTCGCAGATACAGTCCGCGTCCGTGTCGCCGCCGGGACAGGTGTCGAGGATATACGCGCCGTGTGACCCCCACCCCAGAATGTACCGTCCACTGGGCGAGATGGCAACGGCGCTTGACAGCCGTTCGCCATTAGGTAGCAGGTGGGCGTAGACCACCTCGAGATATTGCATTCCCGTTTCCGGTTTCCAGATGAAAGCGCGGTAGCGTGATGCGTCCACAACAACTCCTACGACCACCCGCCCGTCGCCCGAGACGGCAGACGCGTAGCTATGTATCCCGTCCAGCACGCCCAAACTTTGCATGCCGGTCTCGGCGCTCCAACGGAAAGCGTAATTGCGGCTGTGTCCTTGCGCAGTGGGGATGGCAGAGTGTCCTACAATCACCTTGCCATCGGCGGAGACGGCGCGGGCAAAACTGGCGCTGCCGCCGCTCACCACGCCCAGGTTCTGCATGCCAGATTGGGCAGTCCAGCGAAAGGCGCGTGCCCCCTGTTCTGTCTCCGAGTCGCCCACGACCACACTCCCATCAGCCGAGACGGCGCGCGCTTCGCTGCGATTACCACCCAGCGTGCCCAAATCTTGCATCGTGCCGTTGTGCCAACGGAAGGCGCGTTCATAGCCCGTGGGGTTATTCTCATCACTCGCTGTCCCAGAGACGCCGACGACCACCTGTCCGTCGGCAGAGACGCTCCATGCGACTCCCCACTCGCCGCCGAGTGAGCCCAAGTCCTGGATGCCCCTTCCTTCCACCCATCGGAAGGGACGCCACTGCCCTAAGCTGCCGGTAGCGTGACCGACGATTACCTTGCCGTCAGCAGAGATGGCGTGAGCTGTCGAGCCGTAGCCCGCCAGCGATGGTAGGAGTTCTACTCCGCTCTGCGCCGACCAGCGCGCCGCCACCCACTGAGCGGTATTCGTATCGTAAGCAACTCCAGCCACATAGGTCGCCGATGACGACATGGAAGAAGGGGAAAAGTCAACAGACGATGATATCCAGTAAATCGCCTGCCCCCTCGCCGTGGTCAGTGCGCCAAGCGATGCGCTCAACGCGAAAAACGCGACTACCACGCAGCGGCGCACCCCCGGGCGCGCCTGATCCCGATACCCCATCAATCTGTCCATGAGCGTATCCTTTGCCCGACTTCCCGCGCGGGCGACGAGTCTGCCTGCAGCACCCTTCGTGCCATTCGACGCGACTATCGCATAAGACTCGCTCGCGCCGTCGCCCGTTGCAGGTTTCCATCAGGTATCTTTATAATCACACAGCCATGACAGGGAATGTGCTGGCGGCGCGTTATGAGCTGCTGGAGCAGCTTTCGGAGGGGCTGCTGTTTCATGTGTACCGCGCCCGCGACCTAACCCGCTCGCGTGTGGTGACGCTCAAAGCCGTGCGTGCGCCCTACGCGGCGAATACGCCGCTGCTGGACGCGCTGCAGCTCACGCTCGACTCACGCCGGCGACTGCGTAGCCCGCACCTGTTGGAACTGTACGAGGTCGACCTCGCGGCGCAGCCCCCGTTCTTCGTAGAAGAGTTCGTGCGCGGGCTGGATTTGCAAACGCGCATTCGCCGTACCGCGCCCTTCACCGTGCCAATAGCCGTTGAGATTATGATTGGCATTGTGGAGGGGCTGCAGGCAATTCACGGCGCGGGTCTGACGCATGGTGATTTGCGTCCGGCGAATGTGCTGGTGGGCTCGGAGTGGCATGTGTGGCTGAACGGCGTGGGGATGCGGGGCGTATACCGCGCCGAGCCGGGGCTGACCACTGCGCACGAAGCCCGCGCCGCCGCCTACACCGCACCCGAGCTGTTTCGCGGGAGCGCGCCCGGCGTCGCGAGCGACATCTACGCTTGCGGGGTGATGCTGTTCGAGATGATCACCGCCACGGTTCCCTTCACCGGCGAGACGCCTATGCTGACCGCCGAATCGCACCTGAACGACCCGATTCCCTCCCTGCGCCAGCGCAACCCCGCCGCGCCGCGCACGGTGGAGGGCATCGTGACCAAGTGCTTGCAGAAAGATCCTGCGCAACGCTACGCGACCGCGCTACAGCTGCTGAACGACCTGAAAGCGGTACGCGACGCACTCCGATTTGGCAAGTCGCTCGGCTGGTCGCCGATTGATTTGCCCGATTCCGCAGGCGCGAAGACCGCTTCAGGCGATATCTTCGCCCGCAGCCCGACACCGCCCCCTACCCCTGTTGAGGAGGAAGAAGAGGACGACATCCCGAAATGGCTGCGCACGATGATACGACTCACCGGTGCACTCGTGCTGATTGGCTTGGTGATTGGCTTCGCCGCGTGGATGGCGCTGCGCTTCGTGCCCGAAGACCGCCCTGTGCCCCAGGTGGTGGGTAAAAAACTGGACGAGGCGAACCGCATCTTGCGCAATGCCGACCTCGAACCCGAAGTGCGTTTAGAAGGCTACAGCGAGCAGTACCCGCCCGGCGTGATTTATTCCGTCAATCCCCCCGAGGGGCGTGTGGTACGCAAAGGCAGCAAGGTCTACCTGTGGGTGAGCAAAGGCTCGCGTTTTGTGGAGGTGCCGAATGTGAGCAACATGCCCGAATCCCGCGCTCGTCGCGAACTGGAAGGCATGGGGCTTGCCGTGATGGACGCCACAGAGGAACGCAGAGATACCGAAATCCCGCTCGGCTATGTCATCAGCACGGTGCCACCCGCCGGCACGCGCATCGACCGTTCGCGTCCGATTAAGCTCATCGTGAGCATCGGCTCAGGCTACGAAACCGTGCCGCCTACCACGCCCGAACCCGAGCCCCAGCCGCCCCAAACGGACGCCCCGAAGCGCACTTTCGAAGTGAAAATTGACCTGAGCGACCAGCCCGACCGCCGTATCCGGATCGAGGTGGAGGATGAGCTGGGCAAGCGCATCGTGCTGGATGAGCAGCGCACAGGCGGGCAGGTTTATACAATCCCTGTGGAGGCGCAGGGAACTTCAGTGAAAATCCGGGTCTACATAGACGAGCGATTGGCGCAGGAGATTGTACGATAGCCCCTTTTGCATGCGCGCGGATGAGGCAGCTGCGAGTGAGTCTGACAGGCGTCCTGAGTGGACTGTGTATGTGGGGGTTATTTGTCTGGCAGGACACCTGCAGGGCAGGCATCCGAACACAGTTTGCCCATCAAGTGGTTGGGGATACTCCGGGTCAGAGGCATCCGGCTGGGCTGCTGACCGGGCGGTATAACTCGCTATGCACCGCGGCGCGTCATAATATACCGGAGGATGATACACATGCGATACGCATGGACAGCGTTTTTATTACTTGCGATTGGGAGCGGGCTGGCGCAGGATGCGCTGCCGATTACGCGCGTGGTACTGTTCCGCAGCGGCGTGGGCTACATCGAGCGACTGGGGCGTGTGAGCGGTGAAACGAGCCTCACGCTCAGCCTGCGCGAAAATCAAATGAACGACCTGCTCAAGTCGCTCGTGCTGGTGGACTTCGACGGCGGGCAGATTCTGCCCGTGCAATACGCCCCACGCGACCCGCTGACCCGCACACTTGGCGCCTTTGCGATTAACATCGCCGATAACCCGAATCTCGCCACGCTTCTGCAGCGTTTGCGCGGCGCGCCCGTAGAAATTCAAACCGAGAAAGAGACGCTTCAGGGTACGGTGCTGAGCGTAGAGACGCGCAAAGTCGCCGCAGGCGAGACCGTCGTTGACCAATCGTTCGTAAACCTGATGACGCGCGAGGGGATGCGCTCCGCGTCGCTCGATTCCGTTCGCAGTTTCCGCGTGCGCGATGAGCGACTTCAGAAAGAGTTGCAGGACGCCCTCGCCGCGCTGGGCACGGGACTGGACACCACGCGCAAAACCGTCGAGCTACGCTTTCGTGGACAGGGCAATCGGCGCGTGCTGGTCGGCTACCTGACCGAGATGCCCCTGTGGACGATGAGCTATCGGCTGGTGATGGGCGAGGGCGAGCCGCTGCTGCAGGGCTGGGCGATTGTGGAGAACACCACCGACGAGGACTGGCGCAACGCGCGTGTGGAGCTGGTGTCGGG
>JAOAFW010000245.1 GCA_026416065.1 Fimbriimonadales bacterium | reverse complement strand
GTTCAGGAACTCCTCCTTCTCCAAACCGAACGGCATATTCGGCTCGTAGGGTTCGAAAGTCTCTTGCACCACGCCGAGCGCGTAGGGCAACAGGTCGTTCATCTTCTCCTGAATGGCGTCCCACACGGGGTCGCCATGCTCGGCAATCAGGCGCGAGAGCAGGTACACGCCGAACGCGATATGGCGCGATTCATCCTGCATCATCTTGCCGATGCCCTGCACCAAGCCCGGCATCTTCTGCTGTCGCTTGTATGCCTGGAAGAAGCCGTAGTAGCCCGTCTCCGCCAGCACGCCCTCCACAATCATGTTGTAGGTCACGGACGCTTCCGCCTGCGCGACAGGCGAGGTATCATAGCTAAGCCGGTGCATTACCTGTGGCAGCGCCTCGTAGAAAATCTTACGATAGGACGGCGAGTGATAGCGCGAGAGATCTTCGCCATGTACGCCTGCCACCTCCGTCAGGAAGCGGTTCATAAACTCCACGTGCTTCGCCTCTTCGAACAGGAACGAGGTGAGGAAAATCTCCTCTTCGAGCCTGCCCTCGCTGGCGATGACTTGAATCAGGGGCAGCAGGTCTAAGGTGACGCTTTCTTCGCCGGCTTGAAAGAGGGAAATCAGGCGCAGAGTGGCGTCTTTCTGCTCGTCGGTGAAAGTCTGCCAGTCTGCACGGTCGTGACTGAGGTCAATCGCGGCAGGGTCCCAGACGCCGAGTTTCTTGGCTTTCTGGAACATCTTCATCGCGGGGTGCTCGCGGTTCAGCCCCCGCGCGCTGGTGGTGATAAACTCCGTGTGCGTCGTCATCGTTTCGACCTCCTCGTCGGTTAAGAATTACTCTGTTGCTATACCGATTCCTGCCAGGCTATCGGAGCAGGTTGGGGTCGGTGACTCTTTGCTCACGCACGCGCGACTTGGGCCTTGAGTGTGCTTTGAGTTCTTCCAGCAAGGCGTCATATTGGGCGCGGTCTACAGGAAGAGAGACGGGCTGCTGCCGCTTGCTGGAAAGGATGAGCGCGTCGACGATTTCTATGGTTCCCAAGCCCTCTTCGCCCGGAGCGATTATCGGCTCATCATATAGAATGGCGCGGGCAAAGTTTTGGATGAGTGCGGGCTGCCCTTCCAACGCGCCTTCCGGTTTTGGCTCGATCGGTGGTTCGATGCGCTCTGCAGGGATACCATCCCACATTCCCTCTGCCTGATAGGTGAACTGACGGATGGGATGCTTGAGTTTCCAGACCTGCAGGTTCCAATCGTGCAGGCGCAACTTGCCCTCGTCTCCGCAGATTTCGATCAGGTTCTCGCCGGGTTCCTCGTTGGTCGTGGCGTAGAGATAGCCGTGTGCGCCGTTGGGGTACTCGATGAGCGCGAACGCCTCGTCTTCTGTCTCGATATCGTGTAGGGCGGCGCGAGTCTGCCCCCATACCCGGCTCGGCATGCCACCAAACCAGAGCCAGAGATCGATGAAGTGGGGAGCTTGATTAATCAACACGCCACCGCCCTCGCCCGCCCATGTGGCGCGCCAACCGCCCGAGTCGTAGTAGGCTTGAGTGCGGTACCATGCGGTGATAAGCAAGGTGCGTCTGACCTCGCCCAGCACACCTTGCTGAATGAGCCGTCGCGCTGCCTGCACCTCCGGTCGAAAGCGGTGCTGATAGCCAACCGCGAACTTTTTGCCCGACCGCCGTGCTGCGTCTATCATCCTATCGCCGTCTGAAACCGACACACAGAGGGGTTTCTCCACCAACACGTGAAGCCCGTGTTCGAGCGCGCTCACGGCGACAGGCGCGTGCCCATAGTGGGGCGTAGCGATAAGCACCGCGTCTATCAACTCGCTCTCAAACATTGCCTCGTGACTGGTGAAATGGGGCACGCCGAACTGCTCCCCTGCCGCTTGGGCACGCTGTGGGTGGACATCGCAAACCGCAGTAAGTTCTGTTTCTGGCACGACCTCTTTCAGGAAGCGGCAGTGTCCCAATCCCATGCCGCCCAGACCCACGACGCCGAATCGCACGGTGTGCATGGTGTCTTGATTCCATACGCTGCACCTGAATCCTGCGGGTGCGTACAAGGCACGTCCCACGCGCTACGGGTCGTCATCGTCGAGGTCGGTCCTTAACACCTCGTCAAAAGCCTCCTTCGCTTCTTTGGGAGGTTCGTTCCAGCGCGTCGGCTTACCGATTAGCTCGTACCAGTTAGGGAGCCAAATGGTGAGTTTCACACCGCTCGGGTCGGATGGGATGAGCTCCAGCACGTACTCGATTTCCGTCGCATACTGAACAGAGGGTACCTTCAGAAAGCGTCGCCGGTAGGAGTAATAATCATACTGCAAATGCTCGTCGTTCCTCTGGAGAATCCATTTGACAGTATGCAAACTGTCAAAGTCGCTCCAGATGCCGTTTCGGTAGGTCTGGAAAAAGCCTGTATCGGTCTCTTTTATCAGGCGGATTTGCGTCGTGGGCGGGATGCCGTCAGGATAGAAGAACGCAGGTATCAGGTTATCGCTGTTGCTGGAGACACTCACCTCAATCCCGCCGTAAGTCGCTTGATAAGCCATATAATGGAGTTGCTTGACTGCAATGGGCGGCAGGTCAGTTACACGGAGCGTTTCACCCTGCAGCAAGCGTCGCCAGATGGCAGTTCCCATCTTATCAAGCAGGCGTACATCCTCTTGGTCAAAACGATATGCCTGCACCCCATTGACTTCGAACCACCACCATGCCTCGTTGAGGCTCTTAGCATCCGGCGTCAGGCGCAGCGCTAAAAGGTAGTCGTCGCCTGTGAAGTAGCCCCGTCGCTTGACCTGCTCGATAATCTTGTTCGGCACATCACGCGGATAGCGACGATTCCAGGTATAGGAGGCAAATTCAGGTTTCGCAACCAGTACGCTCCCCTCAATCCATTCCCACTGTGCCAAGTACATTTCCAACACGCCCAGGCGCAAGGTTGCGTTGGGATTCACAAACTCGTAGTCTGCATCGTAGGGGAAGGTTTCACTGTCGAGGATTAGAGCCACTATCGGCTTCTGTCGCGCCCGGGCATAGGCGCGCAAGACATCGGTCGCGGCTAAGCTCAAGGGTTCCACCGCGGCCGGGTCGATGGTGCGAAACCGTTCTGGCAGGTTCGTATCCTCTTCAACACCTTTTGTCCACGGCAGAAAGAATCCCCAGTTTGTCCACGCTAACGTGGTAAGCATCAAGCGTGCCTTTTCACTCAAGGCGACGGGTGCCTCACGCCACGCAATTTCGGACGGCAGATTGAGGGAATTTCGGAACCGGTACAGGGAAACTGTGCTTGTTATTAACTCCTCTGCTTTGAGGTCGCTCGGACGCTGGATAATCAGAGTGATTTCAAGGTCCGGCGCATCATTACGAGACATAATAAGGTAGACGATAGGATACTCCAGGTTCTCCAGCACATCCACTCGCAGCGCGTTTCCGAAAGGGTCGTACAGGAACTGTTCGCGAAAGAGTGGCATCAGGTCTGCCACGCCATCGTTAGCGTCGCGATAGAGCGCGCTCACCAGTGACGCTTCCCTCAAGAACTGCTGGATCAACGGGTCGACGCTCTTTCTGAACGGGTGCAAGTAAGCACCCGGACGATTGCTGTAGATGCGCTGCTCGCCTACCGGGATTTGGACAACCTCAGACAGATCAATCTGGCTCACCAAGCGGTGCAGAAACCGGCGAACAGGACTGATTTGATACAGCGGTTCGTAAAAGTTCGTCCGATTGAGGAGTTGGCGTCGTTCCTCAGGGCGTCCCATTGCCTCGCGGAGCGCGTCGCGCAGGCGTCGCAAGGTGGCGCGCACTTCCGTCTCGGTAAGGGGATGCTCCAACTGGTCGGGTGCGCGTTTTCGCAGCTCCTCACGCCAAAACTTTATTATTCGCTCGTTCTCAAATGCCTGGCGCTGCAACGCGCGTTTTACTGGACGTGCAAGGCGATAGGAGCCGTCCGGCAGAGGGAACCACTCTGCGTCTAACGCCAGCGCGAGACTGTCCATAACCTGTCGCAAAGGGAGCGATTCCGCGTCCACCAGCACAATCTCGTCTTGCACTTCACGCGCCGCGATGAGTCGAACGCCTGCATGTTTGGAGAGAGTCTGGAGAATCGTCTGCACCCGCTGCGCCGGCTCACGAAAGGTGATGCGCTGCTCAAGCGAGTTGGCATCTGATTGTGCTGCCGCCACGCCCAGCGCTAAGAAAAACCATCCCCACAGCAGTGTTCTTTGCACCGTTTTTTCACCCCTTGTTGCGCTTCTCTGTGAGCATACCCAATAGTATGCCCAAAACGAGCAACACACATCCCCACACGAAAAGCGTTAAGGGGTTCGAGGGGTTGTCTAAATTCGTAAACACCTCATAAAACGGGGTGAAAATCCAGATTTTCATCGCGGGCGACTCCCAGACTTCAACAAAAAACAGCAAATGGACAATCAGAGGAAGCGTAATTATGGTTGCGATTATACCGAGCGCGAGAGCGCGCGCGCCTACCAGGCTCATTCCTTTGAGTAGCCATGCGCTGAAGCGTCCAACCCCCCAGAAAAATATCCACATTCCCGTGAGGTAGAGAATCGTCGTGAAGCTGATTTCCCACAGAGTGATATCGAATGCTGCCAGCGTACCTGTCCAATAGAGTGCGAGCAGGAACGCTCCCAGCATCAATAGCCAGAGCATCAGCAGAAACGGCAGCGCGCCTGAAGGCGCAGCCGTGAGCATTTTAGACAGACGAAACGCCCCGTCATCAGGGCACTCTTTGTCCTCGTCTTTGCCAAATGGGGCAATCCACGCCGCCAGCGTCAGAAATGGCGCCACACAAAGCAAAGTCAGCAGCGCCGCCATCGCCGCGTCGACGCCCCCTACCCCCATTCGGGCGATTGGCACAGCCCGAAGCACAGGGATTGCCGTCACCAAAACATAACCGGGCAAAAGCAACAGCAACTGTCGACGCAACGAGGGCATCACATCTTTGTCGTACAGTCCCACCTTGCGCGCCGCACTGGTCATCACAAGGCGCGTGAACAGCAAGCACAGAACAACTCCGAATATCCAGCTCGGAACTTGCCAGCGAATGAGGTCCACCTGTGTATCGGCGGCAATCAGAGCAGAGAATGGATTGAGCATCGCCACAGGGAAGTGGAGGTTGACCGCGCCCGCGCCGCCACCCATCCTCCCTCCAAAGCCCGCCACCGTCTCTTGCAGTCCGAACAACACCAGGCTGAGCAACAGAAACGCACCCACGCGCAGATAGCTCCACAGCACCGCTATCGTGGAGTTGCGTGCATAGACGGAGGTAAATAGCGCGATACTGCACAGCACCAGCCCCCCGCACGCCACAATTACATAAGCACGCAGCAAGTCGCCAAACGAGACCCCGCCAAGCAGCACGCTCACCGCGTTCACGGGCAGCGTCAGGGCAAGCAACAACACGATGAACGCAAACGACGCCAAGAGCTTGCCCGCCAGCAGGTGGCGCGCCGTGAGCGGCGTGGCAAGCAGTAAGTCCATCGTCCTGCGCTCGCGCTCTAAGGTAATCGCGTTAGCAGTCAGTGCAGGCGCAATCAGTACAATCAGCGCAATTAGCGTGCCCAGCACCGTGTAGTAGAATCCTTTTAGCGCGTTCTGCATCTGGAACGGATTGCGTAAATTGTTCTCGTCACCAATAACCCACTCATATGCCAACGCCACGATGAGAATCATAAACGCCAGGTAGGCAGCCTGCAACAGATATCCTCGCCCTAACCGCACGCGCACACGCAGTTCGCGCCCAATTACGGGGTTTGCCAGAATCTGCGTGAAGATACCAGCGAGATACTTGCGCCAGTCTAACAAGGCTGCTCGGATTGCCGCCATACCAATCACCCTTTGATGCGATTCGTGTTGCGAATGGGTATTCCTGCTTGTGATAGCCTGCTCGATGAGGAAATTTTTGTCCCCCCTCCGTATGGTTCCCCCGGTATGTGAGGGGAACCAAACTCGGTGTGGTTCCCCCTACTGTGTAGGGGGAACCACACGAAAGGGACACTGACAATCACCCTATCACTCTTTCCCGCGCGGCGACATATTCCAATACCGTCCCCCACTTCAGGTACGGCGACAGCGCATTCACAACTCTCTCTATGTTCCACGCGATTTCCAGCAAGAAATTAATCCGACTGTCGGGGTCGCTTGGGTCAAATGGGCGTGTCGGGTCGTTCGGATCTGCCCAAGTCATCAGGTTATACGGGTGCGCCATCATCAATCCGTACAAAAGTGATGAACGCATCAACTGATGAGTCGCCCAACCTATCGCCCGCCGGTACGCCCTGCGACTGGCGGTGGGACGCTCGCTATCCCAAATCCCGGTGATGTCGCCGCCAATATCCAGATTCCACGCACCGACCGCGCTGCGCGATGACCAGCTCGCATGGTACAAACCGAACTGCGCGTCAAACTGCGTGGACATATCCACCGTCGGGCTGCTAGCAAAATGCATCCGTTCCATCGGATATAGAAACGACGCGGGGGTCGTGTCTGCAGGTGTGTGCGCCGAGCGCCGTAGACACCGTGTCAGTCGGAACCCC
>JAOAFW010000234.1 GCA_026416065.1 Fimbriimonadales bacterium | reverse complement strand
TGTCTACACCGTGATGGCGCACTGGGGCGCGAACCACTGTGTGCTAAGCGCAGGGCATATCGGCGACGCGCTGATCACGCTCTGCTCGATGCTGCGCATCCCTGTCGCGATGCATAATGTGGATCCCATTCGCGTGTTCCGTCCGCACCAGTGGGGCATGTTCGGCACGGCCGATCCCGAAAGCGCAGACTACCGGGCGTGCGCGGCGTATGGGGCGTTGTACGGATAAGGTACAATTTCTTTGTCGTGCCGATTACCGCTGAAGAGTTAATCCGTCTGGTAGAGACTGACCCCGAGCTGAAGCGTGCGCTGCAGGACAGACTGGTGGACGCTGAGGCGATTCAGCGCGCGTTGCGCGACCCTGAGAAGCGGAAAGAGATCCGCCGTGCCGTGCTGGGGGAAGAGTGGGAAGACATCCCGACTATCCTGCGCCAGTTAGCGGAAGGGCAGCAACGCCACGAAGCCATCTTGCAGGAGCATACGCAGCAGCTGGCGATGCTGATTGAAACCCAGCAACGCCACGAAGCCATCCTGCAGCACCACACCACGATACTGATGCATTTAGAGGAAGAGGCTCGCGCCCTGCGACAGGAATTTAGGGGGCTGTTAGGGCGGTTCGAGGGCGAAGCCTACGAGAAGCGCACGGTGCGCCGCGCTCCGTCCATCTTCAACGGCGGCGGGGGCGGACCGCCCGATAGCCCTCGTGTGCAACGCCGACTGCGACGGTGGCTGCGCAAAGTGTTCGGCGGGATTCCATCCAGCGCCGAAGAAGAGGATATCTACGCTGCGGACCTCATCTGGTGGAAAGATGGGCATGTCGTAGTCGCCGAAATCTCGCTCAAGATTGACCGGCTGGATGTGTTGCGCGCCAAGCGACGCGCTCAACTGCTCAGTCAGGCGGGCGTGAACGCCATCCCCGTCGTCATCGGCAACGAATGGACGATGCAAGAGACCTACGATCTGGCGCAGAGCGAGGGCGTGGAGTGGATTGTGGGGAAGAAATACTCCGAGAAGGCGATGGAGTTCCGCAAGATGGCGGAGGCGGATGGAGACGACGAAGAGGATTAGCCCTTCGGAAACTCCGGATGCATCCGCATCAGCCAGATTTGCCCCGTGTGATAGGCAGCGTGCTGCGCTACGCGAATCAGCCCTTCCCGCCCCGTTATCGCGTCGCCGATTGGGCTGCGCAGCGGCTTGGCTAACTGCTCCGGCGTGGGCGATTCGATAATCGGCGCGAGTATCTCATACGAAAAGCTTAGCGTACGCGCCACATCCCGCGCGTTGCACAGTGATGGCGCGAGCGGGAACGGCTTCTCGTTCAGGAACGAGTCGGTGCAACACGCCAGCACGCCCGCTTCAAACTCGTTCACGGGTTGCCAGTCGCCCAAATGATGCGCCCAGTAGAGTTCCGCGCCTGCCACATGGTACAGGTACTCGGCAATCGAGTGCGCCCCTTCGAACATGCGCCAGTTCAACTGCACTTCGTTGAGTCCTTCAGTCGCTTGGGCGAGCCGTATGCGTGTGAAGCGCCAAAGTGATGCGAGGTCGTTCATCTCAATCATCCAGCATATCGTAGGATTCCCGCTCGCGCAGCGCAGCGCGCCGCTTCCAGTGGCGGTATAAGCCATACACGACGAACCCCGCGCCCACGAGAATCACCAGCGGGAAGAGCATTAGCACAACCCGCAAGCCGATTGCGAAGATCGCTATCCCTACTCGCGCCAGTATCGCCAGCACGAGAATGGCTAATCCAATCCGAACCCAGCGGTTCATCGTTGTTCCCCAGTCTGTGCGCCCACGGAGGTTCGCTGTTCGGTTGCGGCCGTATCGGAAGTGAGGGGCTTGGGCTTCCGGCTCTTTTGCATCTCCGCGAACAGCCCGAGCAGGATGAGCGCGACCCCCACACCCGCCGCCCAAGGCAGGAACCACTCGATCGTGCGGATAATCTGCCCCCCAATATACAGCAAGGCAGACGCCGCCACCACCAGCACGCCCACATAAATCAACCTGTTGCGCGGCATAGTCAGAGTATACCCCACCTCAGCCGAACCGCCCGCGAATGTAATCTTCTGTCTCCTGCTTTTGCGGGCGTTCGAACATTGAGGGTGTCTCGCCCCACTCCACCACTTCCCCATACATCAGGAAGCCTGTGTAATGGCTGATACGCGCCGCCTGCTGCAGGTTGTGCGTCACCACAATCACCGTGTACTGCTTGCCCAGTTCGATGATGAGTTCCTCGATTTTTTGGGTGCTGATGGGGTCCAACGCGCTGCAGGGTTCATCCATCAGTAGGATACGGGGCTGCACGGCGAGCATACGCGCGATACAGAGCCGTTGCTGCTGCCCACCAGAGAGCGCAAGCCCGCTTTTTTTAAGGTCGTCTTTCACCTCATCCCACAGGGCGGCTTTGCGCAGGGCGTCTTCCACAACCTCTTCTAAAGCGCGCCCCCTCACCCCGTAGTGCAGGCGCGGTCCCAGCGCGACATTTTCAAAGATACTCATCGGGAACGGGTTCGGCTTTTGGAACACCATGCCGACCTCGCGGCGCAGGCGTGTGAGGTTCACACGGCGGTCGTAGATATCTTTGCCGTCAATCAGCACCTTGCCCTGCACCTGCGCGTCGGGGATACGGTCGTTCATGCGGTTCAAGGCGCGCAGCAACGTGCTTTTGCCGCAGCCGCTGGGACCGATGAGCGCGGTCACGGTGTTCTCGTGGAACTCCACGCTCACCGACTTGAGCGCGGGTTTGTTATTGTACGAGACCGTCAGGTCAATCGTCTGGATAGCCGTTTTCGTCATAGCTGGTGTCATCGTCGCTATCATAAGTATCGCCTCCGCATGCGCGAGCGGATGAGAATCGCTCCCAGATTGAGCAAGAGTACCATGATAATCAAGGTGAGGCATGCGCCCCAGATGAGGTGTTCGGGCACGACGCCCGGCTGCCGATACCCCTCAGCGAGGTAGTACGGCAGGTTTGCCACCGGCTGGCGCAGCGTCTCCCAGCCGAGCGTGAGCTGGGCAGTGGAGTAGTAGATGCTGGCGGTGAACAACACAGGGGTCGCCTCGCCCGCCGCGCGTCCCATTGACAAAATCACGCCTGTCATAATACCTGGCAGAGCGTAGGGCAACGCGATGCGCCACAGTGTCTGCCAGCGCGATAGCCCCAGCGCAATCCCACCGTCAATCAGCGGTGTGGGAACCGTTTTGAGCGCAGTCTCGGTGGTCAGCACAATCACGGGCAGGCTGAACAGCGTGAGTGTACACCAGCCAGCCAGCAGGCTCACACCGAAGTGGAACTTTAGCACGAAAATCGCCAGTCCGAACAGCCCATACACAATCGGGGGGGTGCCCGCCAGCGCGGCGACGCTCGCGTGCATAAAGCGCATAATCCGACTGCGCTCGCCGTACTCCGCCAGGCAGACGCCCCCGAAGATACCCAGCGGTGTCGCCAGCAGGAAAGTGCCCAGCATCAGCAACAGCGAGCCGCGAATCATAGGCCACACACCCCCTGCCGACATGCCCTCGCGCGGGGGCTGAGTCAGGAACTCCCAGCTCAGCGTCGACGCGCCCTTGTAGGCAATCACAGCGATAAGCGTGAACACGAGCAGCGTGGTCATCAGCCCTACGCTGCCGAACAAGGAAGTGAGCAGCGCGTTTTTATGCATTCGCTGCCTATCGCGCCGCTCCGCCCGCTGTTCCCACTCGCTCCGCCGAGCGATCTCGACAAGCGTCGTTTCTGCTTGCATAAACATCCTCGTGGCTTGAGCATCTCGCTCAAGCGGTGTCCGTCGGCAGGACGCCGATGCTCCAGATATACCGTGCTATAGTTGCAGCTGGGCACGCTTGCGATATACGAAGCCCAGCAGGTTGATTCCCAGTGTCAATATGAACAGCGTGAGTCCCAATAGGAACAGATGCCCATAGTGGGTGCTCTCGAATTCCACGTTCCCCATCTCGATAGCGATAGTATCGGGGATGCCGCGCGTCGGTTTGACCAGCGTACCCAGCGCCGTCGTTGGCGAACTGAAATCGGGCATGGTGGGCGTGCCGCCGCTGAGAATCCACACAATCATCGTCTCGCCCATCACCCGCGCCACGCCCAGCAGCAGCGCGGCAATAAGACCACTCTTAGCAGCAGGGATAATCACGAGGCGAATACGCTCCGCGAGGGTTAGCCCCAACGCCTCCGCGCCCTCACGCAGGCTGTTCGGCACAGCGCGCAGTGCGTCCTCCGAAAGCGAAATCACTGTCGGCAGAATGAACACCGTCATCATTAGCGCAGTCGCCAGCAAGCCGCGCCCTGAAGTGAGCTGCAATCCTTCTGCAAACAGTTTCTGCAGCCATGGCGCAATCAGCATCACGCCGAAGTAGCCCAGCACGACGGTCGGAATCGCCGCCAGAATCTCCAGGATCGGCTTGAACCACTCGCGGATGCGCGGCGACGCCTGCTCACTCAGGTACACCGCCGCCGCCAAGCCCAGCGGCGTAGCAAATAGAATCGAAAGGAGCGTAATCAGCAGCGTCGCCAGCAGCAGGGGGAGCATCCCGTAGCGGGCATACAGAATCGTCGGCGCCCAGTCGGATTTGAGAAACTGCTGCAGAGTCGCGAGGGTATTCGTTGTTGTCGGACGCGCTTCCAGTTCGAACAGGTAGCCCTTGAGCCACTCTTCTTGCGAGCGTGCCCGCCACACAGGCAGCTCGATGCGTCCCTTCGGTTGCTGGCGCAGGTCGATCTCTATTGGGTCTACTTTTACGCC
>JAOAFW010000206.1 GCA_026416065.1 Fimbriimonadales bacterium | reverse complement strand
AGATGTGTATAAGAGACAGGCGTTAGACCCACCGATTGAAGTCGGGGAATATGTGGTGGTGGATCGGGTAGACGGGTTGACGCTCTATGTCCGCTGGCAGCCTGCGCCTGCGCCCACGCCTGTAGAAAAGGAGCAGACCACCGCCTGAGATGCTACGCACGCGCGTTCTGACGGCGATTATCGGCATCCCCCTGATGCTCGCGGCGATTTTCGCACCGGGCGGGGGATTGTTCGCATTCGCGCTGAGCCTGCTTGCGTTGATAGGCTCTCTGGAGTACCAACGCGCGTACAGTCAAGCCGACTGGTTCCCCAAGCCGCGCCCAAGCCTGATACTCCTGCTGGCGGGGGCAGGGATGCCGTTTATCTTTTGGGTGAGTCCCCAACTCGCGCTTACTCAATATCTCCTCGCGTCGTTTGCTATAGCGTTGCTCTATGAACTGTTTCACGCCTGGCGTAGAGGAGATCTTTCGGTAGCCCCCAACATAGGGTATGGCATATTTGGTATGCTCTATATCGGTTGGCTCTTCAGCTTCGGGGTTGAGCTGCGTTCCGACACGACTCCCACCGTGCTGGGACGCTGGCAGGTGGAACAGGGCGCGCTGTGGACACTGTGGCTTTTTGCGATGCTCTGGCTGGGCGACTCCGGGGCGTATTTCATCGGAAAGTCTATAGGAAAACGCAAAATTGCTACTAAGCTTAGTCCTGCTAAGACTTTAGAAGGTTTTATCGCTAATCTTATACTTTGTATCTTCGTTGGCTGGCAGGCTGGTATGTGGCTGGGCTTGTCGGCGGGTTGGGCGATAGCGGCGGGCGTTGGCGTGGGAATTCTGGGACAGCTGGGCGATCTGTTTGAATCGGCTCTGAAGCGTTCAATAGGCGTGAAGGACTTCGGCGGGATTCTGCCGGGGCACGGAGGTGTGCTAGATCGGTTTGATAGCTTCCTGTTTAGTGCGCCGTGGGTATGGTGGATCGTACAGATGGCAGGGCAGGGGGGGTAAGCGTCGAATCGTACAGGCTGATGAAACGCTCTACCGCGCTGGCGCGATGGACTGCGCTCACTCTGGGACCGGTGTTCGGTTTTGCTCCGTTGATTGTTCCCCCTCCTGAAACGCTCACGCCCGAAGCGTGGCGATTGGTGGGACTGACCCTCTGGATGGCGACTTGGTGGTTCTCAGAGTGTGTTCCCATTCCTGCAACGGCGCTGCTACCGCTGGTATGGATGCCCCTGACTGGTATTGCGGAGGAGAAACAGATTGCCGCACGCTACGCCGACCCTATTATCTTCTTGTTTTTAGGAGGTTTTATCATTGCGCAGGGGATGCAACAATCGGGGCTCCATGAACGACTTGCATTACGTATCGTGAAATTCTTGGGACACACTCCAGCGGGCTTAGTAGGTGGCTTTATGACCGCGACAGCGTTCACATCGATGTGGATTAACAATACCTCAACGGCGATGATGATGTTCGCCGTTGCGCTCTCAGTGGTGGAGTGGGTGCGCGGCGCATGTGGGAACAAGGAAACTCACAATTTCGCCGTCGCGCTGATGCTGGGCGTAGCGTACTCAGCGTCGATCGGCGGTGTGGGCACGCTGATTGGCACTGCGCCGAACGCGCTGCTGGCGGGCTTCCTCCGCGAGAACTACAGCTTTTCGCTCAATATGCTGAACTGGTTGAGCGTGGGATTACCGTTCGTGGGACTGATGTTGCCGTTCACCTGGTTCTGGCTAACGCGAGTGCAATTTTCAAGCAAAAACCTTAACTTTGGCACAATTCGCGCCGACCTGCACGAGCAACTCGGCCGAGCAGGGCAGTGGAGCCTCTCTGAGAAGTGCGTAGCGGGTGTGTTCCTTTATGCCGTCGCGGGCTGGTTAGGGCGTGAGTGGATTGGAAATGCGCTGGGCGTCTCGGTGTCCGACTCATTTATCGCAGTGACTGCGGCGTTGACGCTGTTCATTCTGCCAGCGTGCATCAAGCCCTACAAGCCGATACTGGACTGGCGCACGGCGGAGAGCATCCCGTGGGGCGTGCTGATCCTGTTTGGTGGCGGGCTGGCGCTGGCAAATGCTTTCGAGAGCACGGGGTTGGCTAAAGCCATCGGCGCGACAGTAGGTGAACTGGATGCGCTGCCCCTATGGATGATTGTTATGGGCGTTGCGACGCTGATTATCTTCCTGACGGAGCTGACCTCCAACACGGCGACGACGGCAACCTTTCTGCCCGTCGTGGCGGCGGCAGCGGTCGGGATGGGGCTTGACCCGCGCCTACTGGCGATCCCCGTCGCCGTTGGTGCATCCGCAGCGTTCATGTTGCCGATTGCCACACCCCCTAACGCTATCGTATTCGCCTCAGGCGAAATCAAGATCAGCGACATGGCAAAGGCGGGACTTACGCTCAACCTGTTTTGCATCGTGGTGGTGACCGCGATTACGCTGACTACGGCGCGGTGGGGACTGGGAATACCTTAGCACCCGCTGCCGAAGTTGACCGGAGGGAACCTCAAGGAGGGGGGCAATAAGAGGTATAATCGAGGCGGTGAATAGCCATGACCACCACGCTGACCCAGAAACGAACCCGCATGAGCCGAGAGCAGTTCCTGCAACTGCCTGAAGGATCGCCTTACTACGACTACATTCAAGGGGAGGCAATCGAGGTGAACCGACCAACGGGAGAGCACCAGAAACTGGTTGTTTGGATGGCGTACAACCTGTGGGATTATGTGCGTCAGAATAATTTGGGCGATGTGTGGTCAGACATCAATGTAGACCTGCCAACGGGCAATCTGGTGGGTCCCGATATCGTATATCTTGCTTCCGAGAATTTTCATCTCTATTCACGCGGCTCCATTCAGGGGACGCC
>JAOAFW010000186.1 GCA_026416065.1 Fimbriimonadales bacterium | reverse complement strand
GGGTGAGGGTTAATGGGGTACTTGAAACGCCGATAGGTATAAGCAGGAAAAATCGCACTCTTGCTTAACATAGCCCCCTATGGAGGCGAACATCTTTACGAATGTGGTGCTGCCTCTCGCGCTGGCGGTGATTATGCTGGGCTTGGGGCTGACGCTAACGCGCTATGACTTTCTGCGTGTGGTGATTTTTCCAAAGGCGTTTTTCATCGGCTTGCTCTGTCAGATGGTGTTGCTGCCCCTGACGGGATTTGCACTGGCAAAGCTCTACCCGATGGATCCCCAGTTAGCGGTCGGGGTGATGATTCTTGCCCTTTGTCCTGCTGGTGCTACTGCCAATCTGATTACCTACCTCGCGCGGGGCGATGTCGCGCTGGGCGTCACGCTCACCGCGTTCAACAGCCTGATTATCATCATTACGACGCCCATCCTGATCAATCTTTCCCTCGAACATTTTCTGGGGCAGACGCAGGAGATACGCCTGCCGGTGTTGCGCACGATTATTCAGGTCGGCGCGATTATCTTAATCCCCGTCTCGATTGGAATGCTCATTCGCTCGCGCGCACCGCAGTTCGCTTTCAAGGCAGAGCGTCCTGTGCGCATTCTGTCGACGATTTTCATCGTGATTGCCGTGCTGGGGGCGGTCATGCAGGATCGTGAGAACCTGCCCTCCCACTTTCAGCAGGCGGGCGTGGCGATGTTGCTGCTGAATGTGCTGACGCTCTTGATAGGCTATAATGTCGCTCGCCTGTTCCGCCTGCCTCTGAAACAGGCAATTGCCATCTCGATAGAAGGCGGTATTCAGAACGGCACGCTGGCGATTCTGATTGCCAGCACGATACTGCGCCAGCCGGCGATGTCCATCCCCGCTGCGGTCTATAGCCTGATTATGTTTGCGACGGGCGCGTTTATGGTGTTTTACTTTGGGCGACGCGCCCGCGAAGCGACGCCAGAGCCTGCATCTTAGTCGCTCCAGCGTGGGTCTTCGAACCGCTGAATTTCAATCAGGTAACCGTTCGGGTCGCGTGCGAACAGGTGGTAAATCTGATACCGCTCATTGTAGGTGGGTGGTTTGACGATTTCCACTCCGTGCGTCTGCAGGTGAATGTGCCATGCGTCCACTTCCTGCGTGACGAGAGTGAGGATGACGCGCTCAGCAGGCTGGGGCGTCTCGGCGCGCTGGCAAAAGCCCAGATAGCCCGCGCCTGCGACACGATAGATACGACAATCGATCTGCTCCAGAACGCAGGGCAATCCCAGTACCTGCTCATAGAAAAGGCGCGTCGCCTCCCAATCGGAGGCAGGCAGAAACGCAATAAACTCAGAAACCGATGGGTGTGCCATAGGATACAATTATGCTCGATAGCCTACTCATCGATGGCTTCAATGCCTCTACTCAGATTTATGTCTTGAAAAATATAGATATGTTGTTATAATACCTTGCATTTGGGGGGCGAGGTGGGGTATACTTTGGATACTATGAAACCCATCGAAGCACTGAAGCAGTATCGGGAGCAAGAGGGTTTCACCATCGAAGAGCTCGTGGCTATTGCCAATAGTCTGTTGGAGCAGTGGGCGCCGATTCAACCGCGCTATAAGGTGGTGCCGTTTCCGGATGTGCGCACTGTGCGGTTCTACACGGCGCATCGACTCATAGATCCCCCGACCCGGCGTCGGGGTAACCGCGTGCTCTATGACTATCATCACCTGCTGCAGCTGGTTACTCTCAAAACGCTCCAGGCGCAATACATCCCTCTGCGTGCGGTACGACGCATGATGGAAGGGAAGACGAATGCGGAGCTGGAGCAACTGATTGAGTCTGTGTTGGAGCAGCGCTCCGACGCGGCACTGGCAAAGCAGATGGGTGAAGCTGCTAAGGCGATGGTTGCCGAAACGGCGGTGGTGTATGCGCCTGCTGCGCGTCCTTCGGAGAGTCCTTACCCCACCCCTTCTGAGGCGCATCAGTTCATGTTAGCACCTTGGGCGGTGTTGACTGTGGATCCGCAGGCGGCGCGCAACGCCAACATCACGGAGATCAATCGCATCGCTGATATGGTACGCCTGAGCCTGCAAAAGGCCTATCACGAGCATAACGATGGTGAAACGAAGCCCGCAGCAACAACGAGCAAGACGCGGGCACGTAATCGCTGATTTGTAGATGAGAACAGCGATTATTGGTGGAACAGGAGTGCAGAGCCTGCCCGGGTGGGTGCTTCAGTCAGAGTATGCGCATGCCGGTGGCGTGTACTTGTATGAAGGCACCCTGCATGGCGAAGCTGCACTCCTTCTCCCGCGCCACTCCAAAGGACACAAGGTACCTCCTCACCGTATCCCTCACGAGCGGCACGTGCGCCTGCTGAAAGAGCAGGGGGTACAGGCAGTGCTGGCGACCGCTGCGGTTGGCTCACTGCGCACCGACTGGACGCCGGGCACACTGGTTATCCTGAGCGATTTTTTGGATTTCATGCGTGAAGTCAACACGCTGTATCACGATGAGGTCGTGCACACCGACTTCACTGAACCGTTTTCGCCGTTGTTGCGCCACGCGCTGCTCCATGCGGCGCAGCAAGTGGGCATTCCCGCGCAACCTGAGGGCGTCTATGTGTGTGCACCCGGTCCCCGCTACGAAACGCCCGCCGAGATTCGCATGTTTCGCCTGCTGGGGGGCGATGTGATTGGCATGACCGTCGTCCCGGAAGCGATTTTGTGCCGTGAGGCGGGCATCCACTACGCGGCAGTCGCGATTGTGACGAACCTCGGCGCAGGGCTGAGCGGGCAACCGCTGACGCATGAAGAGGTCACCGAAGTCATGCAGGGCGCAACACAGACGATTGCCCAGCTCTTTGCACAGACACTGCGTAACCTGAAAGCGACGCCGTTAGGGTAGTGCGCATAAGATTCCGAAGCCGTTGTCCTTTGGGGTATACTCTCTCAACATACTATGGACAGTTTGTGGGGTATGGTGGAAGCCGCTTTCCAGCGTCTGGAGGCGCAAGCGGGGTTCGAGCCGCGTCCTGTGCAACGCGACATGGCGCGGTTCGTGTGCGAACGGCTGAAGGGCAAAACATCGGGGATGGTGGAAGCGCCGACAGGGGTGGGCAAAAGCCTCGCCGCACTACTGCCTGCTATCGCCTACAGCCTGCAGCAGAAGAAGCGTATCGTCATCAGCACCTACACCAATGTCCTGGCGGAACAGTACTGGTACAACGACCTCCCGCTCGCCCTGAGCCTCTTTCCCAATGCGCCCAGCGTCGCTCTGGCGATGGGACGCAACCGCTATGCCTGCCTCGCCGCCCTCCATGGCAAACCACTTAAGGACAGTAGACCCGAGGTAGTCAGGTTCCTTCATGAATGGGCAGGCGTAGCGCAGTACGGAACCGAAGCGGAACTTTACGAGTTTCTGCGGCGGAAAGCGATACCCGATGCATTTCGTTACCGCCTGTGGGAAACTATCGCTACGCCCCCCGCTTGCCGTGCGAAAGCCTGCTCGTTTTATTCTAAGTGCTTCTACTACGAGACGCGTCGGCGTATCGCCAAAGCGAACATCGTGATTACAAACCATGCGCTGGTGCTAAGCGACGCGATACTGCGTCTCTCTACTGATGACAAAGTTGATTTGCTGGGCGACTACGACTTTCTGATTGTCGACGAGGCGCATGACTTGCTGGACGCCGCGGCAAATGCACTGGAATTTGACCTTGACGAAAAGCTTCTGGAGACGCTCATCGCCCTTGCAGCGACGCTGAGCAATCAAATTGGCGAAGCCCTGGCAAGCGACAATCCCCCTGCGGGATTTACGGGTAGCGTGAATGGGTTGGTTCAAGGGTTCGCTGCCCGGTGTCGTGATGCGTTCGAGATGGCGACGATACCGCCGCTGCCGCGCAACGGCGTCGTGACACGCGTGGCGTCTACGGACTTAGCGCAACACCCAGCGGTGGCGTCCATACTCCAATCCGAATTGCAGGCGCAGATTATAGCGGCTGTAGACGCACTCCGCGCGGAAATCGCCACGCTCTTCCGCGAGTTGGGGCAAACCTGTCGCGACTTCAAGGGCGAACTCACCGAAGGACAGCAAGCCGCGGTTGAGGAAACAATCACCCAATTCAGGTATAACTTCGCTCAAATCCACCAAAACTTGGGACGCTTGAAAGAGCCTGCGGAAGGCATCTGCTGGCTTGAGCCCACTGATAAGGGGTGGAAAGCGTGTTAGGGGCCGCTGGTGCTGGCAGACTGGTTGCGCGAACATCTCTGGAAACGCCAGCCCGCCCTGCTGATGAGCGCGACTCTAACGGTAGATGGTCGGTTCGACTTCTTCGAGCAGCAGCTGGGGTTAGAAACACCGAATCAACTGAGTTTGCCGCCTGTTTTTGATTACGCGCATCAGTGCGCCCTCTATGTGCCACCTGTGGGAGCCGTGCCGCTGCCGCCGCAAAGCGCCGAGGCGCACGGGGCGAGCTTGTATTATCAGCGGCTGGCGGAGGAGATTACCGCGCTCATCCAGCTTACGCAGGGGCGCGCACTGGTGCTGTTCGCCTCCTTTCATGAGATGCAACAGGTGCGTCAGCGTATACCACCGCTGTCGGGCATCCGTATCTTGATGCAAGGGGAAAGTGCTCTCGCAGACCTTTCCAAGCAGTTTCGAGAAGATGTACATTCGGTGCTGTTTGGCGTGCGTTCCTTCTGGACTGGGTTCGACGCGCCCGGCGAAACCCTGATGAACTTGATTCTTACGCGCATCCCCTTCGAAGTACCCACAACGCCGCTGCAGCGTGCGCGTCAGGCGTGGTTCGAGGTGCAGGGCGTTAACTCTTTCACCGCGTGGTCGCTACCGATGGCGAAACAACAGATGCGTCAGGGTTTCGGCAGGCTCATCCGACGCTCCACTGACAGGGGAATCGTCGCCCTTCTGGACCCGCGCCTGCGCGTCAAGTCGTACGGACCTGAGATCCTGAACAATCTACCGCCGGGAATACCGATTTTCGACTCGCTCGAGGCGCTCCAGCTCTGGCTACGCCAGAACGCAAAAACCCTCTGAAAAGCGGGCAGGGAATCGCTCAGTGTGGGGTATACTTATCATACCGCCGCTTCGGTGGAGGGCGTGCATGGCGAAGAAACCATCGGGGAGTTCGCAACAGCGCATGGCGAAGTCGCCTTTCGAGAAGTTGCGCACGACGGGGTCGAGCGCGTACAGGCTGTATGCGCTGGTCGCTTTCTATGCACGCGCGAAAAAACCCCTCTTCGATGAGGAGGTCACCACGCTCTTCTCGCGAGTGTTGCCCGAGGTGTGTGTGAGCTACGAGTACGAACTCATCGCCTACCGAATCATGCCCAATCAGGTGCATCTGATTCTGGGATTCAAGCCCACAGACGCCCTCGCTGATGTCGTCAGCGACATCAAGCGCAGCACCGCCCACCGCCTCTTTGAAGGAATCCCACGCCTCGAGGCGGAGATTGGTAAGCGCAATTTCTGGGCAGAGGGCTACTTCGCAGAAACGCTGGGACATACACAGATCGAGTATACGCTGAAAATGTGGCAGAACCGCTCCAAAAGTGAAGAGCCGGTTCTGGTGCAGATTGTGTATGATCTGGCGCAGCCACTGCATCCCAAGCAGATCGAGCGCGTTATGGACGAGCTGTTGCCTGCAGAGCGTGTGGTGATGCGCCTGTTGCACGGTTTGCAAGGCGAGCAAGCGCATACGCTGGAGCAAGCTGCGGAAAAGCTTTCTCTCAAGCCCGAAGAGGTTCAACAGATTGCCCAGGAATCGATGACGAAGATACGCGCACTTCTGCGCGAGCGACGCGCTGAGCGCGCCGCAGGGAGGTCGGCATGAGCGAGTGTCTGTTCTGCAAATTTGTACAGCGCGAGATCCCGACGCAAGTCGTCTACGAAGACGAGCATGCGTTCGCCTTCCGCGACATCAACCCGCAGGCGCCCACCCATATCCTCGTGGTGCCGCGCGAACACATCGAGAATCTCACATCGATGCGAACGGAACATGAAACGCTCCTGGGGCACTTGCTTTGGGTCTGTGCCGAAATTGCACGGCAAGAAGGCATCGAGGCAGAGGGCTATCGCGTGGTGCTGAACACGAATCGCGCGGCGGGGCAGTCGGTATACCACCTCCATTTCCACCTGCTGGGCGGGCGACATATGACCTGGCCACCCGGATAACACTTGAAGTAGTCGCGGCTTTTTGCTGTGCCCCGAAAAACGGGCAAGAATCAACCGGCATCCTTTGTCATTCTGAGCGCATGTAAGAATCGCGCTTTCGGCACTTATCTGCCATAATTACGGGTATGAACCGTTTCGCTTTGCTACGCGCTGCAGGGTTGAGCCTGCTGTTAGTTAGTTTGCTCTGGTCGCAGGGGACACAGCGTCAGCCGAATTTCCACACGCCACCGCCAAAGCCGACCTCAGCCTACGACGAGCCACTCACGGGCTACGAGGTGGCAATCCTCACCGCCGAATTCATCGTCAATTTGGAGCGTGGACTTACCGAAGCGTTCCAGAAGCCGATTAGCACAGCCAGTGCGGGCAGCGTGCGCCTGGAAGGTAAGCATCCCGCGTGGGCACAGGCTGCGCTGAAGGAACTCAAAGCGCGCGGCGCGATTCCGCCTCAGTTCAGCGCGAGCAAGCCCATGCCTCGCTATCAGGTGGGGCAGATGCTGGCGCAATACGCTCAGCGGCTGGACGCGCAGATGCGTGCGCAGATTGGCGCGCCGCGCGGGATTACACGCTTCCAGACGCAGCCGACCATCCGGCTCGACAGAAAACATCCCGCTTATCGCTCTCTGCAGTATCTGGCGCAGGGAGGCTGGATTAGCGCGGGTTCGCTCCTGTACGAAAAACCGAACGATCCCGTGCTGGGTAAAGAACTCCCCGATATACTCCGTGATGTGGCGCAACGCATCCTGGAGCGCTATCGCGACGAACCTCACATGAATTGACCTATCGGGTATCCTTAAGTGCAGGAGGCTATCGTTATGCCGTATGTTATCACGGAACCCTGTATTGGCGTGAAGGATAAGTCGTGTGTTGCCGTGTGCCCTGTGGATTGCATCTACGAGGGCGAGGATCAGCTGTATATCCATCCTGACGAATGCATCGACTGCGGGTTATGTGAACCGGAGTGCCCCGTGAACGCCATCTATGCGGACACGGAAGTGCCCCCTGAATGGCGCCACTATATTGAGAAGAACGCGCTCTTCTTCAAGCAGAGCAAGTAGTTGGGGCGTGTGGGCGGCGCTGGGCGCAATCCTGTGTTTGCACGCGCTCGCCATGCCCCAAGCGTTTCTAAATGTTCCCCTACGCGCCGACAGCGACACGGCGGTGATGCTCAACGCCGTGCGCGATACGGGTGGACTCGCAGGCGCATGGCGCCGGGTCACAGGCGACTGGCTGCTGGAAAACGGCTTCTACCGCCCCATCTCCAGCCTCTCGATTGCGCTGGACTACGCGCTCTACGGCGAGCGTGCGTGGGGCTTCCGCCTGACTAACTGGCTGCTGATGGTTCTTTCGGCGTGGGGGCTATTTGTTCTGGTACGCGCCTACGCCCGTCTGATTGAGTATCCCCACCCCGATTGGCTCGCGCTGGGCGTCGCCGTCGCCATAAGCCTGCAGCAGACAGGACTGACGGCTTTAATTGGCAAGTGGTCGGCTTGGTGGTGGGTAGGCGCAACGGCGGCGGCAGCGTTGGCAGTGGCTCGGTTTGAGATTCCTCGCTCCGCT
>JAOAFW010000183.1 GCA_026416065.1 Fimbriimonadales bacterium | reverse complement strand
GGCTTGTGGTAGTCCAGCGTCACCTCGTACGCTCCGTTTTCATAACACTGGTTGACCACCGCCTGCATATCCAGCGATGCAAAGCCGTCGCCCACTGCCAACGGAATCGGGATTACAGGCAATCGCTCACGCACAGTCAGTGGATACAGCCAAAAGTTGTGCGGGTCGTCAGCGCGGCTGATGCTAATCAGGTAATGCCAGCGGTCGCCGAACCGCTCCACCACCTTCGAGCGCGGCGGCGCGAGCGTATATTCGCCCCCACGTAGCAAGTCAATCTCCACCAGATGCACATCGCTTTTGAGTACCTCACCCTGCTTGCGCAGGTAGAGTTCACGCCCTTTGGTGTTCGTCTCTTTGTTCGTAGGGCTGAGTACCTCGATCAGCGTTACAAGGCGTAGGTTCTGCTCGCGATCCAGAATCTGCACAAAGGCTTCAGTATGCAGTTCTTCTTCCACATACAGCACTTGCGGCGGGGCGTACGACGCTTCCAGGGTAGCGGCGCCGCCCACAGCGCGTTCCTGAGGGCGCAGGATGATTACATCAGGCTGGCTTTCGCGGCGTGATTCTTCCACCAAGACGCGCTCTTCCAGTCGCGCCACATAGCGTGGGAGAATTTGCGCTTGCAGCACATCGCAAATGTAGGTCATCAGGCGGGTGTGGAAATCGTTCCAGTACCGCCTGCTTTCTAAGTAGGGGTTCATGCCCGGGAACGGGTTGCCCATCGCCGTCGCCTCCGCAACGGGATTATACCTCTTTCTCTTCGAGCAGCGCATCCAGCATTTCGTAGGCGTAGCGCAGGTTGGGAATGACTATCGAGCCGCCGATAATCAGCGCGATGTTCATCGCCTCGTGTAGCTCCTCGCGCGTTGCGCCCTCTTGCACGCAGCGGTCTAAGTGATAGAAGATACAGTCATTGCAGCGTAGCACCATCGAGCCGACCAAGCCCATCATCTCTTTGTACTTAACGGGGATGGCGCCTTCGGTGTACGCGCTGGCATCGAGCGCAAAGAACCGCTGGAACGGCTTGAAGCCGCAGCTGAGGATGCGCTCGTTCATCTCTTGCCGATACAGGCGCGTTTCGTGCGGTTTGCGTTGCATCGAGATACAGTGTACCTAACGCTATAGTATTTTGCGCAGATACTGGCTCAAACTGAACCCCGGCAACACATCCGCGCCCACGATGCACTTGAACACATACCACACTGCCAGCGCGCTCAGCGAGAGCAGGGTCAGGAAAATCGTGAGCGCCACGCCGCCGACCAGTTTCGCTGTGCCCTCTCTGACTGCCGCGCGACGCTCAAAGAGTACCTCTTGCGTCTCGCGCCGTCGGTCGGGTCCCAACAGGAACACGAAGTAAAACTGTGTGAAGAAGAGGGGTATCACGCCGCGGATATCCAGCCAGTGGCGTTTCTGCTGGGTTTGGAGCGCGCGCTTGAGCGCGTGATACTGTTCAGGTGTCAGGTTGCGCAGCGCGTCGGCAGGCAGTGCTTCCCACAAGTGCTGGGTATAGACATCGCGCTCGGGATCCGGCTCGGCGTTGCCACGAAACGCCTGGTCCCACCAGTTCCCACCCAAATCGGAACGATTGCGTACTTGCGCCATCAGGGGGTATATCGGAACGCACAGCGATTTTTTGGAGAAGGGTTGATGGGCAGAACACCCCTAAATCCCACGAGTGATTGTGATTCGACGCCCCGTCTCTGCCTGTACCGTCAATCGCACTTCGTAAACTTGCGCTGCCGTCAACACCGTGCCCCCAAGTTCCAGTCGCTCCGCCCACTCTATCGCCACGATCCCGCCGCGCTCGAGAATCTCATCCAGCCCCAGCGTGCTGAGCTGTTGGGGGGTCTCGATGCGATACAAATCCAAATGAAAAAACGGCAGCCCCTTCAGGTGGTGGGGCTGCTGAATCGTGTATTCGTGAATCAGGGTAAAGGTGGGGCTGCGGATGGGGTCGGTAATGCCTAACCCACGTACCAACCCCCTGACGAAGGTGGTCTTGCCTGTACCTAAGTCTCCTTTGAGTAGAATCGCGGTGTCGGGTTGCAGGCTCTGCGCCCACTGCGCCGCGAAGGCTTCGGTGGCGGCGGGGCTGTCGGAGAGGAACTCAGTCGAGGTCATCGTCGTACCGTTCGAAGCGTATCAGCAGCGACTGCGGGTCGACGGGCAGGTTATGCTCGTGAATCAGTTGCAGGATGCGCATGTTGGTTTGCGCCACCACCTCTGCCATTTCGCGGTTCATCTGATCGATGCGTTCCAGCAGTCGCAGGATGATGTCTACGCCTGCGAGGTTCACACCCAGTTGCTGGGTCAGTCGCTGGATGCGGCGCAGTCGGGCGATGTCGGCTTCCGAGTAGAGCCGTTTGCTGTTGCCCACTCGATGGGGCTGGATTAGCCCCAGCCGCTCGTACAGTCGAATAGTCTGTGGGTGCAGCCCACACATGCGCGCTGCGACGCTAATCAGGTAGACTGGCTCCTCCGATGGATGACGCTTGTCCTGCTTCATACCTTCACCTCCTGCGAGTCGCGCAGGCGTTGGAGCTGCTCCAAGAGTTCTCGTTCACGCGGCGTGAGGCGCTTGGGAACGATGATTCGGGCGCGGGCGTACAGGTCGCCAATTTTGCCCTTGCCCAGCGGTAGTCCCTTGCCCGCGAGCCTGAAACGGGTTCCGCTCTGCGTGCCGGGCGGCACTTTCATCTTCACGGTTCCGTGTGGCGTGGGCGCGTCTACCTCGCCGCCCAGAATCGCCGTGAGGTAGTCGATGTCCACCTCAGTATGCAGATCGTCGTCTTTGCGTTCGAAGCGTGGGTCGGGCTTGAGTTTGATGCGCAGGTACAGGTCGCCGCGTTTGCCGTCCGCGCCGGGTGCGCCCTCACCGGCGAGGCGCAGGCGTTGCCCCTCGGCTACGCCCGGGGGGATGTTCACGGTGAGCGTGCGTGTGCGCATCACAGCGCCGCGTCCGCGACAGGTGGGGCACGGCGCGCCCACGACACCCGTGCCGTCGCACTCGTCACAGTGCATCTCGATGCCGAACACGCCGAAGCGTCGACGTCCTGTACCGCTGCAGGCGCGACAGGTCTGGCGGCGGTTGGGCGAGACACCTGTGCCCCCACAGGTTTCGCACGGCTCCTCCATGCTAAGCTGG